>JAWAAV010000101.1:0-2521 GCA_038884935.1 Candidatus Pacearchaeota archaeon | reverse complement strand
ATTTTAATTTATTTAATTTTAAAGCGTAATCCCATCTGGTCTGTCTGGGCTGGTTTAATTTCTTTAATAATTTCAATTCCATTGTTCTATTTCCAAATATTTTTTACAGCCCAAAGGTTGACTTATTATGCCGCAGTTTTCTTTTTTCTATCTTGTATTTTTTATACACTAGATATGAGGAAAAGAGAATAGTCGATATGATTATAGGAATTGATATAAGCCAGCTGGCATATGAAGGAACAGGTGTTGCAAACTACCTTCAAGATCTTATTCAAAAACTTCTTGAAATTGACAAAAAAAATGAGTATGTGCTTTTTTTCTCAAGCTTGAGAAAAAATTTTCAATTTTCAATTTTAAATTTTAAAGCAGATCAAAATGTCAAAGTAAAAAGATTTAAGCTTCCGCCAGTACTCTTGGATTTTCTTTGGAACAGGTTGCATATTTTCCCAATTGAAAACTTTATTGGGGAAGTTGATATTTTTATAACTTCTGATTGGCTAGAGCCGCCTGTTAAAAAGGCAAAAAAAGCAACAATTCTTTACGATCTTATAATATACAAATATCCAAAGGAAACGGATCAAAAAGTTATCAAAACACAAAAAAGAAAACTTGAATGGGTGAAAAAAGAATCAGATATTATCTTTTGCATTTCTGAATCTACCAAAAAAGATGCAATCGAAATTTTAAAAATTCCAGAAAGTAAGTTAAGAGTAATTTATCCAGGAATATGAAAATAGGAATAAACGGTTATGAGGCTGTAGTTCCAAGATTTGGATTTGATGCCAAAACTGGATTGCCAAATAGAGTGGGAAGTGGGGAATTCTGCTTTCAGCTAATAAACAATCTTTCGAAAATTGACAAAAAAAACGAGTATTTTATTTTCCTTCCAAAAGATCCAACTCCAGATTTGCCCAAAAAACATAAAAACTGGAATTATGTTGTTTTTTCATCAAGATTATGGACGCTTCTAGGTCTTTCCAGAAGACTGATGTCTTATAAAGAAAAAATTGATGTATTTTTTTCTCCGACTCATTATCTCCCATTTGTTACAAGGGGACCATCGGTAATCGCTATTCTAGATGTTTCCTATCTTCATTTTCCTGAGCTTTTCAGAAAAAAAGATTTATACCAGTTAAAATTTTGGGGGAAATATTCTATGAATAAGGCAAAAAAAATAATAACCATAAGTCGCGCAAGTAAGAATGATATAATCAAAGAATACGGAGTAAATCCATCCAAGGTAGTTGTGATTTATCCAGGAATAAAAGAAATATCAAATATAAAATATAAATTATCAGATATGGATAAGCTTAAAAAAAAGTATAAAATTTCAGGGAATTATATTTTGTTCGTGGGAACAATACAGCCAAGAAAAAATATAGCAAGGCTTATTGAGGCTTTTTCGAAACTTGAAACAGATTTGGATCTAGTTATTATTGGGAAGAAAGGTTGGATGTGGGAGGATATTCTTAAGGCACCTCAAAAATTCGGGATTGAAAATAGAGTTAAGTTTTTGCATGAAGTGCCGGATGACGAACTGCCAACATTTTATAAAAATGCGGTTTGTTTTGTTCTACCTAGTCTTTATGAGGGATTTGGTCTTCCAATTCTTGAGGCTATGAAATTCGGTTGCCCTGTCCTTGCAAGTAATGTATCAAGTCTTCCAGAAGCAGGCGGGGATGCGGCGCTTTACTGTAATCCTGAAAATGTTGATGATATTGCAAAGAATTTAGAATCTATAATTCAGAATTCAGAATTAAGAGAACAACTTGTTAAAAAAGGATTTGAGCAAGTTAAAAAATTTTCCTGGGAAAATGCAGCCAGGGAAACATTAAAAGTATTGGAAGAAATTGGGCAAAAAGATTAATTAAGGCTTTATGATTAACAAAATTTTTAGAAGATTACGGACTATTTTGACAGAGTTTATAAATTTTATTTTAAGGATTGTAGGTTTTATCCCCTCCCATCATATGAGAAGATTTTTTTACAGAATTTCAGGGATAAGTATAGGCAGCGGATCGACGATTCACATGGGAGCAGTTTTTTATGACCCCAAGAATATAAAAATAGGCAAAGATTCGATAATAGGAGAAGGAACTGTTTTGGATGGGCGCGATAAACTTATTATTGGAGACCACGTTGATATTGCTTCAGAAGTTATGATTTATAATGCCGAACATGATATACAAAGCAATGATTTTCGTGCTATTACGGCACCGGTCATAATAGAAGATTTTGTTTTTGTAGGCCCACGGGCAATAATTTTGCCAGGGGTAAAGATAAAAAAGGGGGCGGTTGTGGGAGCGGGAGCAGTAGTTACAAAAGATGTTGAAGAGTTTACTATTGTTGGAGGTGTGCCCGCAAGAGAAATTGGGAAAAGAAATAAAGAGTTAAATTATAAATTGGGCAGGGCTGCATGGTTTAGGTAAAATGACGGAACTTTCAATAATCATTCTTTCATATAATACTAAGGAATTAACCGTAAATTGTGTTAAATCACTAATTAATCAATACAAGAAAG
>JAWAAV010000100.1:0-2539 GCA_038884935.1 Candidatus Pacearchaeota archaeon | reverse complement strand
TTAGAAGAAAATCCATTTGTTGATATTAAAAATTTCAAGCAAATAAGTGATGTAAGAAGACTTTCTATTGCTTCGATATGCCCATATTGGTGTCCTATTGTGCCTGCTTATCGTGAGATAGAAATCTTAAAAAATTCGCAGAAAATAAAATATCTTGCTTTAGGGAATGCAAAATATACCTTATATAAAAGACAGCCGGGTTGTAGTTATTGTGAGCAATTTGAAAGTTATGCTGACGCAGATGTATTAATTTTTAACAGCAAAAAATACCTTCTTGAAACCTTTTTAGGGAGAAAGCCTGCGACAGATGTTGAGATTATAGATGAATGTGATGAATTCTTGGATAGTTTTTCTAACGAAAAAAATGTAAATTTAGAGATATTAAAAACGAGCATAGAAAATCTTAATGAAAATACTAAAAGAGTGTTTGAAAAACTTTTGAATATTATTGAAGAAATTCTTGAAGCGGAGGAAACTGATAATTTAGCACAAACAGAAGAGGTTTTCAAACTTTCTGGAACAAAAATTTATGATTTATTCTCTGAAATTTTAAACATAAATGTTGAGGAAATGGTTGACGAGGAAAACTACATTTTCAGGTTTTGGGAAATTGTAAAAATATTTGAGAATTTTTTAGACGAGGTTTATTTTTCTTTTTTTAAACACAAAGGACGGATTTGGATTAAAGTTACTTGTTTAAATTTGGGAAAGATCTTTCAGGAATTACTTGACAGAAACAAGGCTTTTGTCTTAATGTCAGGAACAGTCCATTCAGAGAAAGTTTTGAAAGATGTTTTTGGTTTGGAGAATTTTAAGATTATAGAAGCTGAAACAAAACTTCTTGGAAAGGTATATAAGCAGATGACTGGCAAAGAATTAGATTGTAATTACAAAAAAATGAAAAGCAACGATGCAAATAGGGAAAAATATCTTAGAGCCCTGTCAAACTGTATTGATATTGCAGAAAGGCCGATAGTAGTTAATGTGACAAGTTTTTGGGATTTGCCTAATGAAAAAGAAATAGAAAAATTTGGAATATGCAATTTAATGACTCGAGAAAAACTTTTTATTCTGCAGGAAAATGACAAAACAGGAAAACTTGTTAAACAATTTAAAAACAAAGAAATAAGTGTGCTTTTCACGACAAAATGCAACCGCGGAATTGATTTTCCAGGGGATATATGTAAGAGCATAATAATGACAAAGTATCCCTACCCAGACATAAACTCAATTTTTTGGAAAGTTCTGAAAAAAGAAAAACCTGAAATTTATAACGAATTTTATACCGACAAGGCAAGAAGAGAATTCTTACAAAGAGTTTATAGGGCAGTAAGGTTTAGAGAAGACAAAGTTACTTTGCTTTCACCAGATATTAGAGTTTTTTGGAATTCTAAGTTGTTTAATTAGAATTTTTTTGTTTATTAATAATATCTAAAATGTAATTTTTTATTCCTTCAGTTGCTGTCATAGAAAAAATTTTAGCCCCTGCTTTTTCTGCTGTTTCTCTTAAATTGCTAAGTGTATATCCATTAAGAATTATTGTGTATATATTTCTTTCACACGAATTTGTGACTAGCGACATAATTCCCTTGTAAAAGCTAGAAACAATTACAATATCGTAATATCTTTTTTCCAGTTCTTCGCTTGCTTCTTGAGAATCTTTTGTAGTATGAAGGCTTGTTCCTGCAGGTATCTCTTCTGAGGCTATAATTTCAATTAATTTGCTTGTTTCATAAGGAGTTGTCAAGCTTAAAATTTTTACCATTTTATATAATTGTTATTTAAGAGATTTTATTATAAAAAAAAGATTTATAAAACTTTAGTTTCAAAAAAATGCGCTGGCCGGGACTCGAACCCGGGTCACTTCGTTGGCAACGAAGTATCTTAACCACTGGACTACCAGCGCTCAGTTTATAGTAAGATTTCTCATTTTTAAAGAATTCTGTTTTTATTTGATTATTTTTTGATTAAAGCTCTTTTATAAATGCATTAATTAAATAATTCGTAACAGATGTAGCAAGTTTATGCCAGTTAACAAATATAACCGATTATTATTTTTTGATTTTTGATTTTACTTCTTTCAATCCACGCTTCAAGGCAAGCTTTCTTCTATTTGCTTTTTTGTATTTTGAGTCTATTTCAGCTTTGATTTCAGAAATTAAATCGTCTTTCGCTTTTCTTTCTTTTTTATTTTCTCTGTTTTTCTTATCTTCTATATTATCTCCGCTTCTTGTTAAAATCGGATTGTAGATTGGAATAGAAGAGCCGAATGTTTTTTCCTGTCTTTCTATCTCGCTAAGTTCAGAAACTTCTTTTAATACTGCGTTTTCAATTTTTTGAATTAAAAGCTGAGCAATTTTCATGCCTTTTTCTATTTTTATTGGTTTGCTGCTTAGATTAACAACAATAATTTTTAATTCGCCTTTATAATTTGAATCTATGACTCCGGACATAATATGTAAACCGTTTTTTAATGCTAATCCATCTTTATCATATATAAGTCCGATATAACCGTTGGGTATTTGTAAGTAAAGTCAGG
>JAWAAV010000099.1:0-2649 GCA_038884935.1 Candidatus Pacearchaeota archaeon | reverse complement strand
TTTTAGTTTCGACTATATTTTCTTTCTTCAAGCTTTCTTCTTTATTTTTTTCTGTTTGTTTTTCTTCTACCATCTTAATTTTTAAACTTCTTTTTCTATGTTTTCTTTAATTTTATCAAATATACCTTTGACTTTTGTATTTTCACCTTTTAATCTTTTTTCGTCTGGGAAAAATTCTCTTTTTACATTTATTGTTATTCCAGAATCCACAATTCCTTTAAGAAATGCATATATTTTAGACTTTTTGATATTTCTAATCATTCCTGTATCAACTATATACTCTTTTTCTTTCATTTTTTTAAGCATTTCTTTTCCAAGCAACAGCCCTGTTAAGTAACAAGCAGGCAAGGATTTTAAACTCCCTATCTTTTCTTTTGGCCAACCATAAAATATTAGATCTTTTGAATTTACACCTATTATAACATAATCTTGAGCGCTTCTACTAATTATACATTGTCCGATAATACATCTGTTTGTTTTTCTAAATACAATTCTCGGTTTTCCGCTTTTTAACAAATTTATTCTTAATTTATAATCTGTTTTACTTTCTCTCCTTCTTCTTTTTGGGACTCTCATTTTTTAGTTCTTTTATTGCCTCCATTAAATGTCCTTTTGTTTTGAATTTTTTTGCTCTTATCTCTTTTCTTAATTTTGAATATTGTTCTAAAGAAATATATCCTGCTTTTTTTAAAGCTTTAATAATCTTTCTTAGTTTCCTTACAAGTGCAATGTATTCTCTTTTTCTTTTTTTTACTTTTATTTTGATTTTTCCTTCTCTTCTTTTTGTTTTTCTTATTTTTTTTACCTTTCTTCCGATTATTGCTTTAATCTTTATTGCTTTACCTTTTATTAAATCTTTTATATCTTGTCTTGTGAGAGCTTCTTTTATTTCATCCAGCCTTGTTTCATCAAATATAATTCTATTTACCCCTACACCCAGTATTCTTGCAGCGAGTTGTTTTTTTGTTTTAAGATTCATTTTATTATGGATTTAATATTCTTGCTTCTTTTTCTTTTAGTTTTTCAATTATAATTCTTCTCTTTTTTTTACCTAATTTTGCAATTATAACACTTTCTCCTTTTTTTACTTCTGAAATATCTTTTAGACAAGTTATTCTTTTTATTTTTGTCTTTTCTTTTTTCGATTTTTTGAAACCAATCTTTGGTTTTATTGGTTTCCCTCTGATGCCTAATCTTATTTTACTAGTAGGGCCTCTTGCTTTTCTCCATTTTTGTTTTTTTCTTCTTCCACCCAATCTTTTAAAGTGGCGGGTATTTTGTCTTAAAAATTTATAGCTTTTCATTTTGACTTTCCTTTTTCTTTTTTAATTACAAATATGCCATCTTGAAAAACTCTTCTATCCCGATTTTTAATTCTTGTTGCGGATTCTATATTCGCCGCAGTTTGTCCAGCCTTTTCCTTATCATAAGAGGCTACTGTAATAATGTCTTTCTCTATTTTTACATCAACACCTTCTAGGATTTTTGCTTTTCTTGGTATTTTCTCTCCAAGAAAATTTTTAATTACTAATTCATTTCCTTTAAGTTCTATAGAAATTGGAAAATGTACGAAACATACTTTTAACTGATAAACATAATTCTTTTGTAAACCTTTTATTGCTTTTATTATATGAGCAACAAAACTTTTTATTAATTTTTTCTCTTTTTTCGTTGCTTTCTCGTTATAGACTATAATTTTATTATCCTCTTTCTTAATCTCTCCGCCTCCTAAATTTTTTACACTAATTTTTTTATCCTCCTTTTTAAAATTTACTTCCCTATCTTTAATTTCGACTTCAATCTCTTCTGGAATTTCTATGATTTCTTCAATTTTTCTTTTCATTTTCTATTCTTTCATTCTAATAAAAATAAGCAATAAGACAACCCCCTATTTTTTTATCAATAGCCTCTTCATGTGTAATAAGCCCTTTATTTGTTGAAACAACGAGAAAACCAAAATCTCTTGCTGGTAAATATCTTCTTACATACTTTTCTAAGGTATCTTTTTTAACGAAAAATCTTGGTTTAATAGCATTGCATTTGTTAAGTTTTTCATTAAATCTTATTTCAAGTTTTTTATCTCTCAACCCAAAATTTTCAATATACCCTTCTTTTTTTGCGAGTTCTAAAACATTTAATAAAAATTTAGAGTATTTAGTTACAACTATGCTTGTTTTTTTCCTTCTTTTTGCATTCATTATCTTGTTTAAAACGTCCGCAATAATATCTTGGCTCATTTTATTTATCTTAGCTATATTTTTTGAATCCAATTTCTTCTGCTATTTCTCTAAAACACTGTCTACACAATTTCAAACCATAACTTGAGATATGGGCTCCAAATCTTCCACATCTCTCACATTTTTTTGCTGCTATCCCAAATTTTCTTTCTTTTGGTTTATTATGTTTTATGAATCTTGCTAGCTTTGAAGGTTTGTTTTTCAATTGATTTAGTATTTTTCTCCAATCACTCGCAGTCATTTTTATTTTGATATTTATTTTATTTTAATATTAAATTTTTTTTGCATAAAATCCATAATTTCTTCAGGCGAAATATTTTGTTTTTTAGGTAATCTCCCTTTCTTAATCTTTTTCCTTATAACTCTTTTGCCAGGCCTTGTAAAACTAACACTAACATCTAATCCCATAATT
>JAWAAV010000098.1:0-2677 GCA_038884935.1 Candidatus Pacearchaeota archaeon | reverse complement strand
CTAAAAAACTTTAAAGTAAATTTTTTGGAGTATGATACAATTCGATTACTAATTATTCTTACAACATAACTCCTGGAAGGATCGTTGTTAATTATATAGGTTATGTTCAATTTTGTAAAATTCGTTATCTATTCAGTGAGAGGTATCTATATTTAGTAGATTTTTAATCTTATTTAATTAGAAGTTATTTCTCTAGAGTTAGTTTTTTATACTTATTTTTCTTTGATTTTTTATGAGAATAAAAGAGGTCATTCCAAAAGTAATTTTTAATTCTCGCGGCGAGGAAACAATAGAAATTTTGACAAAAACCGATTTTGGAGTTTTTTCTGCTTCTGCTCCTTCTGGTAAGAGTGTCGGCAAATACGAGATTCCTGCATTTGTTGGAGGAATAAATAACTCGATTAAAAAACTTAAAGATGTTTTTGAAAAAATTCTTAAGACAGAAATTGAAGAATTTTTTGATTTAGAAGAAATTGAAAAAATTGTAAATAAAAAAAATTTTGGTGCTAATACACTTTTTGCACTTGAAGCTAGTTTAATGAAAGCCCTCGCAGCTGAACAAGGCAAGAATTTATGGCAAGTTATAAATCCGAAAGCTAAAATTTTTCCTTATCCTGTAGGAAATTGTATAGGTGGAGGAAAACATACACAAGGAGACCTTAAACCGGATTTCCAGGAATTTTTAGTGATTCCGAAAACAGAAAAGTTTATAGATAGAGTTTTTATAATGAGGCAATTTCATGAGCTATGCGGAAAAAGGCTCGAACTAGTTGGAGCAAAAGGAAAGCCGAACGACGAAGGAGCGTGGTCTACTAATTTAACAAATGAAAAAGCTTTGAGTATAATGGAAGAAACTCGAGATGAAATCGTGAATGAAATTGGAAGAGAAGTTGATATTGGAGTTGATATTGCTTCTTCAAGCTTTTTTAAAAATGGTAAATATGTCTATAAAAATCCTATGAGAGAACTTGATGTAAAACAACAGATAAATTACATAACGAATCTTGTTGAAGAATTTGAACTTGTTTATCTTGAAGACCCTTTACAAGAAGAAGATTTTAATGGATTTTTTGATTTAAAAGAAGAAATAAGAAAAATAGATTCGTGTTTGATTGTTGGTGACGATTTGACTGTAAGCCAACTCGACAGATTAAAAGAAGCTGTAAAGAAGAAAAGCATTTCTGCATTAATAGTAAAACCAAATCAAAACGGGAGTTTAATCGAAATAAGCAAGGTTGTAGAATTCGCAAGAAGTAGAAACATAAAAACTATTTTTTCACATCGTTCTGGCGAGACAATGGATTATGCTTTAGCAGACTTAGCTTTTGGATTTCAAGCAGATTATATAAAAACAGGAGTTATGGGAAAAGAACGTGAAATAAAATTGCAGAGGCTTGTGAATATAGAAAAAGAAATTTGATAGGTTTGGTTAATAAATTAAAGAAGAGTTTTGAGCGTTTTAGAGTTGGAAATTTATTTAGGTGGAGCTGAGCGGCAAAGCGAAGGCGGAACTCTTTATCCCCTGTTAAATCCCTTTTTGATTTATCAAAAAGTCGAGATTTTCGTCAGAAAATCGGAGAAGTAGCGATTGCTATTTTAGGGGTGGGAATTAGGCATGTGCGATAACTTAATAAAAACCCAATATTTCTAAATATTATGAATGTTCAAAAAGCAAAATCTCAAATAAAAAAATTGGCAGAAGAGTTTGATTTAAAATATAAACCAAATTGGTTTAAACACTTATGGATTTCTGTAAGGCATGAAATTTTAACAGAATATATTGGAACTTGCCCAGACCCAATTTATCAAAAATACGGAAAAACCGCAGAACAAAGAATAAAAAATATTGATAAATTTGTAAATTCAAAAGATTTCAAGGATTGTCTAAAAAGATATGGAGGGCAAGTTTCACAAAAAAGCCAGTTAAATCAAGAAGAAAAATGGATTAAACAAATTAAGAATGAAGAATTAAAAAACGAGCTTTTAAAATTTCATGCTAAATTAAAAAACCAATTTGGAGAAAATGATTTTTTGGCTCTTCTGACAATTCCAAGAAACGAAAAAGAAAAAGAATGGCAAATGAGATTTTGCTTGAGGCATGAATGGATTCACATTTTATTGGACAAAAATAAAATTCAATTTCAGGAAATTGCTAAAAAATATTGGCCATATGATGAAGGAATAAATGAGTACATGGGTGCCTATTTAGATGGCACATTGGATAAATTGGAAAAATTCAGGGATAAAGAAAATTATCCTATGGAAAAGAAATATTGGGTTTATGCTATAAAATTGAGAGAAATGCTTAAAGATAAAAAAACTCCCAAAGAAAGAAAAAAAGCACTTCTCTATTTAATTTCTAATTTAAAGAAACGAGCACATGCCTAATTGGGTGGGCTATCAATTACAATCGCTATTGGATTTAACATATGCGATTAAGAGAAGTTTTCGCTTGCGAAAATTTGGGAAAAATTCGCAGGATTTTTCCTCTTAATCGCTGTTCAACGCCCCGAGCGTAAGCGAGAGACTGCAAGTCGTGGTTTGAGCGATAGCAAAAAAGTTTGAGAACCTGTACTATTTTAGGGTGGGGGAAGGTGTGTCTTATAGTGTTATTAATACGTAGTTACAAAACGAAAGATTTAAATACCTATATAAATATACAGTAGTTATGAGATAT
>JAWAAV010000097.1:0-2699 GCA_038884935.1 Candidatus Pacearchaeota archaeon | reverse complement strand
TATTTCATTAACTTCAAGGATTCCAGATAAGCATATTATCTTAACGAGTTTTGATAAAATTGTAGGAACAAGAGAAGAAGCTCTTAAAATTGTAAAAGCAGCAGGAGTTTTTGGAACAGGGCAGGACTATCCTGTTTATGTGAGCATTATCTCTGGACCAAGCAAAACAGCAGACATTCAAAATAAATTAATTACAGGTGCACAAGGAGCAAAAGAAGTTTATTTAATCCTATTAGATAATAAAAGAAGTGAGATTTTAAATTCAGAATTTAAAGAACTTTTATATTGTATTAATTGTGGTGCTTGTTTAAATTTCTGTCCTGTTTATCATCAGATATTTACAAGATACGGAGCAAAATATTTTTCAGGAGCAAAAGGAGTAATCTCTTCTTATTTTAAAGAATCAAATAAAGATGCTTATAATAACGGGGCTTTCTTTTGCACAACTTGTCAGCAATGTAAGGAAAATTGTCCAATGAAAATTGATTTATCTTCTATGATAAGGGATTTAAGAAAGCAACTTGTTAAACAAGGAATAGAGCCAGATTCAGTAAATGAAATGATAAAGAACATAAAACAATATGGAAATCCTTTCGGAGATTTAGGCGGAAAAACTCCGGATAAATTGTATTGTTGTTAGCACAATCTTTATAAATATTGATAATTATCAATTTGTTAGAATGAATAAAAAATATCTCTATATTGGAATAGGAATAGCGGTTATATTGCTGCTAATATTTACAATCCCAAAATATATGACTAGAAATGTTACAGCATCAGGGGTAGCAATTTCTGGAGAGATTGAGAAAATCGAGATTTATCATTTTCATGGAACTAATCAATGTTATTCATGTAAGACTGTTGGTGCTTATGCTGAAGAGACAATCAATACTTATTTTTCAAATGAACTAAAATCTGGCAAAATTATTTTTGGACATATCAATGGAGAACTTCCAGAAAATTCAGTTCTTGTAAAAAAATATGGGGCTACAGGTTCTTCATTATGGATTGGAACTTATTTTAAAGATGGAACATTCAAAAAAGAAGAAAATGTTAATGTTTGGTATAAAATTGATAACAAACAAGGATATATAGATTATCTAAAGAGTGTTATTGAGACTAAACTTTCTGGTGAATAAAAATGAGTTTAATGTCTTTTATGGAAGCTATGTCTATGAACAGCTTTCCTTTAATTGCTGCCTTTTTTATAGGTCTAATGACTGCTTTAAGTCCTTGTCCTCTTGCTACAAACATTACTGCAATAGCTTATATTTCTAAAAAAATTGACAATGGAAAAAAGACACTTTTAACAGGTTTTATTTATACTCTTGGAAGAATGTTCACCTATGTTCTTTTAGCTGCCTTAATTGTCTATATTGGAATTAATGTTCAGTCTATATCTCTGGGTCTTCAAAAATATGGTGAGAGAATTTTAGGACCTTTGCTAATTATTATCGGTTTAATTATGTTAAATGTAATTAAATTGCCTTCTTTTAAATCTGGAGAAAAGATAAATAAGATTAAAGAAAAGTTATCTGAAAAAGGTTATCTTGGTAGTTTCTTGTTAGGAGTCTTATTTGCTTTGGCTTTTTGTCCTTTTAGTGCAGTTTTATTTTTTGGAATGCTAATTCCTTTAGCATTAAAATATTCTGACGCTTTTTTAATACCTTTAATATTTTCTTTTGCTACAGGGCTTCCGGTGATAATATTTGCATTTATTCTTACATTCAGTGTATCTAAACTTGGAAAATTAATGGGTAAGGTTCAGACATTTGAAAAGTATATGAGATTTGTAATTGCAGGAATATTTGTTCTTGTAGGAATCTATTATACTTGGAGGATTTGGATTTAAGAGAAAGATTTAAATTGATAATTATCGATATATGCAAATGAAAGGAGGTAGAAAACAATGAAGAAAATATTTTTGGTTCTCTTAGTTTCTTTAATGGCAATCTCTTTAGTCTTAGGTGCTCAAGGAAATACAGGAACAGGACAACAAGGAACAGGTGCTACTGATTCAGGTTCAGATACTGCTGCACAAACAGGTCAAGGAATAGGTAGTGGAACTCAAATCAATACAGAACTGCAAACCCAAAATCAAGGAGAAGATACTCAATTGCAAAATCAAGTAAGAGTTAAATCTGGAACTTATATGAATCAAGATGGTAAGCAAATGCAAATTCAATCAGGAAATGGAGATGAGGTTAAACTTAAGGTTGGAAATGCTGAAGCAAAATCTAACATGCAAGTAGGTTCAGAATACGATCCTGTTCAAAATAGAACAAGACTTAAAACTAAACTTTCAAATGGAAAGAATGCAGAGATAAAAGTTATGCCAGATACAGCTTCGGAAAGAGCTATTGAAAGGCTTAAGTTGAAAGTTTGCAATTCAGAAAACAATTGTTCAATAGAATTAAAAGAAGTTGGAAGTGGTGAGCAAGTAAAAGCAGTTTATGAAGTGAAAGCACAAAAAGAAGCACGAGTTTTAGGGATGTTTAAAACTAAAATGCAAGTTCAGGCTCAAGTTGATGCAGAAACTGGAGAAGTAATCCAAGCAAAAAAACCTTGGTGGGCATTTTTAGCTGCTGAATAATTTTTATTTTTTTAAAATTTGTGAAAAATAAAACGAAAGGTTTTTAAATATTGACAAATATCAATATGTAACATGGAACAAAAAGATAAAAAATTTACAGAGTGGC
>JAWAAV010000096.1:0-2758 GCA_038884935.1 Candidatus Pacearchaeota archaeon | reverse complement strand
TGATGTGATATAAAATCAATCAATGGTTGATTTAAAATATAAAAAACGCTATCTATCAAAAAGACTTGCAGAATGTGCAAATATTTTTCCTGTAATTGTTTTATCGGGTGCAAGACAAACGGGTAAAAGCACCCTTATACAGAATGAAGAGCCTTTTTGTAATTGGCAGTATGTCACATTAGATGATATAGATGCCCTTTCTATGGCTATTAAAAAGCCAGACGATTTAGTTAATTTGTCCAAGAACTTAGTTATTGATGAGGTTCAAAAGGCACCCAAAATAATAAATTCCATAAAAAAAGCAATTGATAAAGACAAAAGTAGAAGAATACTTCTTTCCGGTTCAGCACGAATATTACTTATGAAACAGTTTTCCGAAAGTCTCGCTGGTAGGGCAATTTATTTTGATTTACTGCCCTTTAGTATAGGTGAATATTTTGAAAGACCATTTGTCAACTGGCTTGATCATCTTTTCGAAACTTCTTCATTACCTGTTAATCAACTAAGCGGTGTTTTATCTCCAAAGATTAATCTTAGTAAGTTGCTTTATAAAGGTATGATGCCACCTTTATTTGCATTGGATGATGAAAGTTATATTAGAACCTGGTGGCAAAGTTATATAAAAACTTATTTAGAACGTGATTTGAGAGATGTTTCTGAAATTTCAAATCTGCCAGATTTCAAGAAGATGATGGAACTACTATCCCTAAGAAATGCAAGTATTCTAAAACAAAGTGAGGTTGCAAGAGACGGCAAGATTTCTCAAGCAACCTGTGGTAGATATATAAATACTCTGGAAGAAACAAGCCTCATTACAAGAGTAAAACCTTATTCTAAGAATATTTCAAAACGACTTATGAAAAGCCCGAAAATAGTATTTACTGATACAGGGCTTTGTGCCAGTTTAGCAGGTTATAAGAGTTCTGAAGAAATAGAAAATGAATTTCTTGGAAAACTTCTTGAATCATTGGTCTATTTAAACGTAAAGACTTACGCTGAATTTTCAGATGCAGAGATTATGTATTTGAGAACTATGGGAGGAAAAGAAAAAGAAATTGATTTCATAATAGAAAAGGGCAGGGAAATTATTGCTGTAGAAGTAAAGCTCTCAAGTACCATCTCTTACCAGGATATTGAAAACATTTTGTTTCTTAAAAATGAAACTGCTAATTTTGTAAGTGGTCTATTAGTTTATGATGGCAAAGAAGTCATAAAACTTGCTGATAAAATCTATGCAATCCCCTGGTATATGCTTTGATTATTTATTTCTGAGTAAACTTTTCTTTAGATAATAAGTGCGTGTTTATAAAAAGTCATACTTTTTGTAAAGTACAAGTTGACAAAAAGTTATTTTTAAAAAATCCACTTACGAAGTGGAATTTTTCTTACGCATCCTTTTTGCATAAATAAATTCTGATTATATATTGCTGAGCCATTAATTTTTGAAAAAATCTGTTTTTATAGGTTTTTTAATCGTATAGTAGAAGAAATTTTTTAGAAAAAAATTAGCTAACCACATTTTTGATAAATTTAAGTTTGTTTTTTGGCCACTACTAAAATAGATTGTCCATTAAATCTTTTAATTTTACCAATTAAATATATTAAAAAACCTATAGGTAGAAAGAGAGTCATAAAAATTGGTTTTAAAAAAATCTTTAAGTTAAAGAAAATTTTTTTACGCTTTTTAAAGAAAATTTTTTTATTTTCTCTACTTTTAATAAAAAATTTCTGCAAAAATGTACCAACTGCTTCAGTGCACGTAAAAATAGATAATGGTTCTTCAATAATTTTTAAAATTTTAAAACCACTATTTTCTAACAGATATTTAATACTTTTTTTATTCCATCTGGTTAAGTGATGAGGTGGATAATCCCAGTATTCTCGCCCAATTAAATTTAGTGAAACCCTATTGGGATTAGGAACTGATAGGCATAAAAATCCATTTAATTTCAATATTTGACTAATTTTAGATACAAAATCCTTTGGATCTTTTAAGTGTTCTAACAAGTGAAATGCACATACAATGTCAAAATCAGTTTGATTTCTTAATAAAAAACTATCTATCTTTTCATGATAAATGTTATCTAAATTAAATTTTTTCTTTGCATAATTAATCGCATTCTTATTAATGTCTATTCCATAAATTTTACATTTTTTTTTAACCATTTTAAGGAAAAAACCTTTACCACACCCTATTTCTAATATTTTAGAATCTTTACAATTAATAAATTTTATAACTTCTTTAAACTCCCATCTATTACCATACCATTCGACAAAATTGTAATGTTTTTCATCTGCTTCTTCTATATTTTCTGACCAAAATAAACCGCAAAAACTGCATTCAAAAATATTAAATGGTTGTTCATCAATAAATCCTTCTTCTACTAAGTAGACACTATTTTTATTACATAATGGGCAATTTATCATAAGAGTATTATACAATGATAAATGAAAAAATCCACTTACGAAGTGGAATTTTTCGTAAGTGGATTAGATTTTTTATTTTCTTTTCAGGTCAAACCTGTCTAAGTTCATGATTTTATTCCAGACCGAAACAAAATCATTTACAAATTTTTCTTTTCCGTCGTCAGCACCATAAACCTCACATACCGCCCTAAGTTCATTATGATGGCCAAAGATTAAATCAACACGTGTTGCCTGCCACTTTAAAGCCCCAGTTTTTCTATCGTACCCCTCAAAGAGATAGGAATACTCATCTTTGGGTTTCCATTCAATATCCATATCAAGAAGGTTTACA
>JAWAAV010000095.1:0-2767 GCA_038884935.1 Candidatus Pacearchaeota archaeon | reverse complement strand
TAAGTAGAAAAAGAGTTTTTACAGGATTTATAAAGATTGCGAAAATACTTTGGCAAATAATTATTTATTCTTGTGGATTTTTATTATAGCTAGTGTGATTAATGCGCTGATTGCAAGTATTAGGAAAAGAACTCCTTGTGTAGTTACTATTGGCGCAATCTGGTCTTTTGTTGCTTCAGCAAAAGTCCTAATTGCAACTTGTGTTGCTGTGTGTGTAACTGCCCATTGCTTTGCAGGAGACGTTGCAATCATAACATTAAAGCTAAACAGCTTGTCTGATAAAGGATAAAAAAAAGGAATTCCAGGGCCTCCTAAATCAAGCAACATATGAGTGCTTAGATAAAAAAGAGCAAGATAAAAGCTCTTTTTATCTTTTTTTATGAATTGGCTATATAGAAAAAAAACTGCAATACAGCATATCAGGACAAAGAACAAATTATGAAACAATTTCGCCTTAAAAAAGAAATCGATATCAGGCAAAAGGGTTAATGGAGATAATAAAAGTACCTGTTTCTTATTTAGATTTGGCGCAAATGCCAACAAGAATGTAATAGGAATTAAGAAATGAATTAAAGGTTCCATTTCTAATAAAAAATTTAGGTTGTTTAAAAAGATTTAGGATAGGTGCAATACTTAATAATTTGAGAAAACATCATCATAAAATCTTCTTGAGAAGCTCCATTGCCTTTTTACCGTCGATCTTTCCTTTATATTTTTCCATTATAAGGCCCATATATGCATTGATACTTAATCCTGGCTTTAGTTTTACAATCTTTTCTATCTCTCTTTCTATCTCTTCTTTAGATACCACCATATACTTGTCCATAGACACAAATTTGCCTGAAGCATAGTCTATTAGTATATCTATAATAACATTTTTGGATATTTTTCTTTTATCTAATGCAGAAAATATTTCCTGAAATTCTTTTTCTGTAATTCTAGTGGTATCTAAACCAAACCTTCTGTTAATCTCCTTCAATGTAGGAATCAGTGTTTCTGCAATAAATGCTGGTTTAATATTTTTGAATTCTTTGACAAATTTTTCAAACATATCTATCTTATCTGACTTCAAGATTAGAGTTGCAAGGTCTTTTCCCAAGCCAAGCTTTTCCAACCTTTTTGATTTTTTTTCAATAAGCTCTGGTAACTTTATTTTAGAAATATCAACTTTCAAAGGTACTACATCTGTTTCTGGATACATCCTTGCTGCGCCAGGCATTGGCCTTAAATAACTTGTAGTACAATCTGGTTCTACTTTTCTTACATGAGGTTCTTCTTTTTTTTCTAACTTCAGTTGCCTTTCCACCTCTTTTTCAAGAACTTCTGGTATTTGATTAAGTTCTTGAAATCCCTTTATCTCTATTCTATTTTTACCCTTTATTGAAATGTTAATATCCTGCCTTATTGTACCGATGCCTCTTTTTACCTTTCCTGTGCTCCTTAAAATCATTCCTAGTTTTTCAGCTACTTCTTTTGCGTGCTCTGGATCTCTTATGTCTGCCGATGTTGCAATCTCTATCAAAGGAATGCCTAATCTATCTAGTCTGTATTTTGTATATTCTCTTGTGTCCTCTAATTTCTGAGCTGCTTCTTCTTCTAGACATATTGTTGGTATTTTTACAATTCCTTTTGAGGTTTCCAAGGCACCATCATAGGCAATCAGTGCTGTTCTTTGAAAGCCAGAAACATTGCTTCCATCAATAACTGTTTTCCTCATTACTTGTATTTCATCAACTATCTTTGCTTTTAACATTAAGGCAACTTCCAATGCAACCTGAACGGCTCCTTTATTAATTTGATGAGGGGGTTCTTCATCCATCTCAACTAAACAGCAGTCTTTAGAATCTCCTTCATAAATGAATTTTTTGCCTTTTGCCATTTCGTAGGCAGCTGCCTTGTCCACTTCTCCTGTCTCTCCAATAACTGCCCTTAGCCTTCTTTCAAATTTTATGTCAGGTTCTGTGTTTCTTATATTTAATGTAGGACAATTGCAGAACAGCTTTTTGCCTTCAAGTTGTTGATGGCACTCTATACCGCACTTAAAACCTAATTTTTCGTAGTCCATATTTAAGCGATAATATTTCAATTTATATATATTTTGTTTTAGTTTTGCTTCTGCAAAAACACAAAGCGCGCTGTAAGAAAAAATTAATTTGGCTTATAAAGAATACAAACATTGTTTAAGGTCTTTTCCAAACAATCTTCTCTTTTTTCCTGATTTCCCTTATCCTGTGCAACGGAATATCAACTTCTTTTCCATCCTTTTCTATAATCATAAAATTTCCTTCCAACCTTTTAATTTCTGTATAAGCCATCTCTTTCTTTTTTCCTAAATCGATATAAACTAAAGAATAGTCTTTGGGGTCTTCTCTTTTGTCCCATTTGATTTTATTGATAAGATCTTTGATAGGCTGCATTAAAAAAAGAGATAAAACCAAATTATTTAATTTTTTTGATTTAATTAATTATTTATCGCGCAAAAAAGAAATTTAAGTAGAGAGGTATTTATGTTTTTGTCAAAAGGCAATTTAGTTTTTTAAAACTAAAATTAAATCTTCTTAATAAATGCTTTTATTGTGGTTGCTTCTGCTTCTCCATTTTTGCCTAGCTTTGTCGCAACTTTTTTAAGGTATGCTAAATATTCGTCTTTCATTAATTTTATTTTTTTTGAGAAATGTAGCATGGACGTTAGGTTTAATATTTGGTTTAATAAACTTATTTAGAAATAATTAGTAGACAAGATGTATTAAACAAATTAAATATCTTT
>JAWAAV010000094.1:0-2822 GCA_038884935.1 Candidatus Pacearchaeota archaeon | reverse complement strand
TGAAGAGGAGAGATTTATAATTAGATTAGAAGGTTTACCAATAAGGATCTATACAATTTTTAAAAAAGAAAATAAAATAATAGAAATTGAATATGCTGGTAAAATCCCTTCTGGCAAACAAAAAAAATTTGAAAGGTAATCCTGAGATATTCTAATGGAAAAAGGTTAGATAGTTTTTTAGAAATTCCATTTCCTTAAATTTAATTGAATTAACAACAATATAATTTTTTTATTTTGCTTCCAATTTTTCCAAAAGGATTGCCATATTTTTTTAAATTCTCTAACATCTCTCTATTATTTTTTGGTTCTTTTTTTCTATCTACCTGAACTTGTCTTGCTTTTCTAAATGCATCTGACAATTTGAGTTCAAGAGGGCAATTTATCTCGCATGACTTGCATAAAGAACAGTTGTAAATAATGTTATCAAAAAACTTTTCTTTTAATATATTAATTCTGCCTCTCGGAGAATTTATCTCCTCTTTCAACGTATGGAAAACAGGACATCTCCCTTTACAAAGCCCGCAGTTTATACATTTTTCAATTGTTTCTTGAATTTCCTCTATTGTGTTCTCTGTTTCAATATTTGTTTTCATTTTAATTAATAGTTTGTTCGTTATTTTTATCTATTATTTTACTAGGATTTAACTTAAATTCTGGATCGTACCTTTTTTTAATATTGAGAAATAATCTTTTATCATTTGGTTCTATAAATTTTTTCTTTAATAAACCGATACCATGTTCGCCAGTTATTTGCCCACTAAGTTTTTTAACATAATTTAACAAATCTTCAATTTCTTTTTTTTGTTCAGGCTTAAAACACGGATGAATAATCCCGACACCAATATGGCCAAAAAATGGAATTTTATTTTTTTCAAGATAATGAATAATTTGTGGAAGTTTAAACATAAGAACTTTTGGGTCTTCGATGTGTGTAAAGCCCTCTTGAGCAAGTTTAGGATAAGCACTATCTCTTAAGTCCATAATTTTTTTATACTTTTCACCTTTAAATTCGCCTACATCAGATTCGTATTCAACAATAAGATGGTAAATTTCGGGCAGGCCTAAAATGCGAGAAGTAATCTTATCAAGAATTTCTATCCCACACACTTCTTTGTTTAACTTTAAGTTTTTTATAATTTCCGGAATTTTCTCAATGTTATTAATTTTTAATAAATTTAAAGTTCTTATTTTTAAATGAGAGAGATTCAATTTTGCTTTTAATATTATACCCGTCAATCCTTCAAAACCTGCTACATCAGAAATGTTAAGTTTTCCAAGCTTTATGATTTCGCCTTTACCATTTATTAATTCTATTTCTTTAATCCAATCACTCGTCCTACCATAGTTTACTGCTCTTTTTCCGACTGCATTGCAAGCTATCATTCCTCCAATTGTACAAGATTTTGCACTTGAAGGATCTATAGGAAATTCTAAACCAAAACGTGCCAATTCTATATTAAGATTTTCAAGTATCACACCAGTTTCTACTTCTGCAACTTTATTTTCTTTGTCTATGTTAAGAATTTTATCCATTTTACTTAAATCGACAATTGTTGAGTTTAGCGGAACAGCCCCTCCTACAAGTCCTGTACCTCCCCCTCTTGGAACAATATTTTGTTTTGTTTTAACAATTTCTACTATTTCTTCTGCAGTTTTAGGAAAAATTACTTCTGCCACTTCACCAGAAATTTGGGAAGCATCACTTTTATAAACAATTTTTTCAAGTTTTATTTTTGATTTTATCTCTCGCATTTTTATTTATCTTTTTTAAGAGCATTTAATACAACATCTGAAAACTCTAAAACTTCTATTCCTTGAAAGTTTTCTTTAAATTGAGAGAAACACATTGGACAAGTTGAGATAATTTTACTAACACCGGAACCTTTAACATATTCAAAAATTTTTTTTGCAATTTTATTTGAAAGTTCTGGATTGTTTGCTTTTAGACCTCCGCCTCCTCCACAACACAAAGAATTTTCTCGATTCAATGGTAACTCCATAACTTGATAACCGAGAAGTCTTAAAACTTCTCTTGGTTCTTCATAGATTTTATTATAACGTCCAAGATGGCAAGGGTCATGATAAATTATTTTTTCGTTAGCAAGTTTTTTAATTAATTTTGATTTTTTTTTGAGCATATTAAAAATGGTTAAAGTAAAATGTTCTGCTGGGATGTTCCATTCTGGTATAAATTTTTTATATTCCTGATTAAAAGTTTTAAAACATGCGGGACAATTAGTAATTATTTTACCTATATTTTTCTTCTTGAAAAGTTCAAAATTTTTTAATGCTACATCACGGAAATCTTTTCTATAACCTGCATTAAGAATAGGAGAGCCACAACAAATTTCTTCTTTTAACATAATAAAATCTACTCCGAGAAGATTAAGTATTTCTCTATAATTTGCAAGTTTTTCAGGCAAGATAAATTTTGTCAAACAACCCGGATAATATAAATTGTTCTTGCCTGCGAGCCAAGATATAATTCCCATGTTAAATTACTAATTGTATGAATATTTAAAATTATGTGAAATTAAAAAAATAAAATGTAAAGTCCGAGAATAACCATAATAAGGCCTGCAAAAAGTTTCATCCATTTTCTTTCTTTTTCCCTCCATTTTTCGACTTTTTCTGGAGAAGTGCCTCTGTAGATTATTAATGTTATGAAAACTAAAGGTAAAACAAAGATTAAATTATAAAGAAAAAGATATGAAAGAGCGAAAGTTTTATTGATAGACATCATTGTTAAAATTGCAAGGTAAATTCCTCCTGTACAAGGCAATTCGAAAAGACTTACAAGAAATCCAAGTAAAATTACTGCC
>JAWAAV010000093.1:0-2867 GCA_038884935.1 Candidatus Pacearchaeota archaeon | reverse complement strand
CTTCATTTATTTTTATTTTTGAATTTTCGTCTATTATTGTTACATAGATAAATTGTAAAAAATGAACATTTGGATTTATAGGGTTTTTAGTAAATTCTTTTATTTCAGCTAAATATAGTTTTGAAGAATCCAAACATATATTACTTTCTTCCAATACTTCTCTTATTGCCGCATCTTTAAGTTTTTCTCCCCATTCTACTTTTCCACCAATATTTCCCCAATCTGCTTTGTTCCTTTCTCTTTTTTCTTTATTTCTTTTCAAAAGTAGTATTTTAGAAAAGTCTTTATTAAAAATAATTACCACTACGCCCATTCCAAATCGTCTATCTTCCATTTTCTTTATAATCTAAAGCAAAAAGAGGGTTTTTATATTTTTTTATTTTACTCTCTAAGTTTGCAAGCATATCATTTTCATATATACAAGCACAATCTGAACAATTAAAGAAGGTTTTTCCAACATTATTTTTTTTTCTTGTACCTTCTTTTGATAGAATTATCTTTGTATAGCAGGGATAAAAAAGATTATCTTTTAGGACAAGACGATATTTAGAAAAGTTACAGGTTAAAACATTACCTCTCTCTGGATCTATCAAAAATTTTGGGGCAAAAACCTCTTCAAGAGATGAAGGAAGAATAACTCTAAACTTCTCATCTTCAAGACTTTTTAATTCCAAAACTTCTTTCTTTTCATTTTCTGAGATTTTTTTATTCTCTTGAGTAGAAAGAAGATATTTAGTAATGTGGATAAAATCTAAACCAATTATTTTTGGATTTTCTTCAAAAAGTCTGCAGGAATAAACGTTTAATAAGTCATTCGGTAAGCTGAAATTAATATTCGGGAAGTAGTTTTTGTATACTATTCGTGGAAGGGTGCTATTTAAACAACAAAAATTAAAAGTTTCATTTCCAGAAAAACCCTCGAACATAGTTGTTATAACGACTGAAACATTAGGGAGAGAAGAAGAAATTTATTATGGTACAAAACCATATATTAGCGGAATGAGAGTTTCTGAATATTTTCCAGGAGGAATAAATCCTTCTCATTGCTCGGGCACTAGTATTCCCTTCCAAAAATCAAGCGAGAGACCGGAACCGTTAATGCCTACACCACAAGAATGGGGCGAATCAATGATAAGATTTTATGAAGTATGGAAAAAGGACGAGAATTCGATAGATTTAAAGCCAATAACTGAAATAATAAGAAGCTTTATCATTGGAAGATCTGAAGGATGCTTATATTCACAAGAGGTTTGTCATAATATGGTTATTGGTGTTAAATCAAATGGAGAGTTTTATACTTGTATTAGGGGAGCACCAGAGCAAAAATTTTCTATAGGGATGGTTGACGAGAAGCCTCTTAGAAAGTATGCGGAGAGAAACGAAACAGACAAAGAAAAAAGGATAAACAAACTTCTTGAAGAAGGTTGTGGTTCTTGCCAGTTCTGGAATTATTGTAATGGAGGATGTCCTTTGGAATCTTGGAAGTTATATCAGGATTTAGACCATAAGACATGGTATTGTGAAGGAAGAAAAATGCTCTTTGAACATATCCTTAAAGATTTGAAAGTTAAATGAAATTTGAAGACTATAAAAAATTACATGAGTGTTTTCCATTAGAAAAAACAGAACAAAGTTGGACTTTTGTTTTTGAAGAAAATGGAGAAAGAAGAGTTGTAAAAAGATACCCTTCTGAGTTTGATAGATTAAGAGAAGAATTGGCTTATAGTTACATTAATCATTTTAATTTGTTAAGAATTCCTAATTTAATTTCTAGTGGGGAGGATTTTGTGGCAATGGACTTTTTAGAATCTATTGGATGTCCCTCTTTGGAAGAATCAATAGAAGGGATATCTAAAATGTATTTAACTACATTAAATGATTCTAAACCAAAAGGTTATTTTCCAAGAATAGATTTAACAAAAGACAAGCTTCATAAAAGATTAGAATATCTGCCTTTAGAAGTTGAAAAAAGAGGCATAAAAGATAAAGATTTATTCGAAAAAAGTGAAAGATTTGTTAATGAAAGGTATGTTGTCCCAGAACATTATTGTTTAATTCATGGCGATTTAAAATCTCCGCATATAATAAAAACAATAAACGGAATATTTTTTATAGATCTTGCTTTGGTTTCTGTAGCAAATCCGTGGTATGATCTAGCATTTTTATATATGGAGAAAAAAAACAAGGGAAAAGTATTACTTGACACTATTTCTAATAAAGCTTTTGAATTTTTAGGAAGAGATTTTTCTGTTAATAAAGAAGATATAAAAGATCTTTTACATTCTGCAATATTTTACAGGTCTTTGTATGATGTTGGTTTCGCAGCAAGACATAGAACTGATAAGACTTTAAGAAGAACAATTAGGGATCTATATGATATTATAAAACATTAAATTTATAATAAACTCTCTTTTTATTAGAGTATGAAAATTTATCTATTGAGACATGCTCAAAGAGGATATGGTAAAAATCAAGACACTCTAACTGAAATTGGAAAAGAGCAAGCCAAAAGAACTGCAGAATTTTTTAAAAAAATAAAATTGGATAAAATAATTTGTGGATCTAAGAATAGGGCTAAAGAAACATTACAACCAATATTAAAATATCAAAAGTGCCAGGTAGAATATACTTCAGATGTTAACGAACAAGAGTTAGGGATTTTTGAAGGAAAATCAGCGAAGGAATTTAAAGAAGCTATTGAAAATTCTGGTTTGTCTGAAGAAGAATTTCGGCCAGAAATTGGAGAAAATAGAAAAGATGCTTATGAAAGAGCAAAAAAATTTATGAGAGGTTAAAAAAAGAAAATGCTAAGAATTTGTTAATCATCTCTCATGCAGGATTTATTTCTGACTTGGTAACACTTTTCT
>JAWAAV010000092.1:0-2886 GCA_038884935.1 Candidatus Pacearchaeota archaeon | reverse complement strand
TTTTGCTTGTTCTGCTGCTTTTTTGGCAACAAACATCGCAATTGTTGGATTTGCTTTTAGTCTGTCATGTTTAGTAACCTGCCCACCAGAAACTCTACTTATAGTTCTTCCAGCTAAGTCGGTAATATGGACTATTGTGTTGTTTCCAGAGGTAAATATATGAGCTATTCCAGTAATATCTTTTTTTTCTTTACTCATTTTTCTTTATTTCTCCCGCTTCTTGTAATGGTTTTGTTTTAAATTTAATCCCAATTTTATTTTCTTTTTCTAAATCTATGATATAACTTGGTTTATTTATAACTCTTCCATCAACAGTTATATGTTTATGAGTAATCATTTGCCTCGCTCCTTTTGGTGTTTTTGTCAATCCTTTTTTAAAAACAATTGTTTGAAGTCTTCTTTCAAGCCAATTTTCTTTTGTTAGTGCAAGAACGTCCGCAATTTTCTCTACTTTAAATCCTATTTTTTTTAGTTTTTCTATTAATTTGTTTTGTTTTTCTTGGCTTGCAGTGATTAAATTTTTTGCCATTCCTCTTATTCTTCTTATTTTTGAATCCGCTTTCCAAATCTCTCTCTTATTTTTAAGTCCATATTTTTGGATAATGTCTTTTTCTTCTTCTATTCTTTTTTTATCGTATAACTTTCGGGGTTTAGTGTACTGTTTCTTTTTTCTTATCCACGACATTTTATTTTTTTCCTCCGACTTTTCCTTTCTTTGTTACTCCAACAGACTTATTTTTTCTAAAATGAGATTTTGTTCTTTGTCCTCTTACAGGTTGGCCGAGAGCGTGTCTAATTCCCCTATAACATTTAATTTTTTTTAATTTTTTAATGTCAAATTCTTTTTGCAAACTTAAATCCGAACCAATCATATGTTTGTTTATACCAGTTTCAGGATCCTTTCTCCTATTTAACATAAATTCTGGGAGCTTTGGTTTAAGTATAAATCCAGATATTTTTTCTATTTCTTCTTTTGTTAAATCTTTTATTTTTTTGTTTTTATTTATATTCAAAGCATTGCAAACCGAATTTGAAAAAGCCCAAGAAACTCCTTTTATTCTTGTTAGACCAGCCAACACTCTTTTATCTCCTGGTATATCTGTCGATAATATTCTTACAAGTAATACTTCATTTTGTTTTTCCGATTTTATTTCTGGTTTCATTTTAAACTTTAATTTTAAAATTTTATTTTGCAAATAAATGGTATCTTTCTTCTTGTGTTAACTCTTGCCAGATTCTTTTTTCTATAGCTTTTTTTGGATCAGGGATATTTGGAATTCTTTTTTTAATATCTTCAAAGCTTTCAAAAGGTTTTTTTTCTCTTTCAATCAAAACATCTTTCATATGTTTTTTTCCGAATCCCGGTAATAGTTCAAGTTGATGAAGCCTTGTATTTATTGCTTCTGCTTTGTTGAAAAATTCAACAAATTCCCTCTCTCTTTCGCCGACAATTGCATTTATAAAATCTTCTAACTGTCTTTTTGCTGTTTCTGTTAATTTTTCTTTCGGTAGTCTTCCCAAGATATAATATATTTTATCTCTTTTACCGCTTCCTATATAAACTTTCTCATTTATTTGTAAGGTAACTCCTTTTCTCGGAACTAAATGTAAAAGAGTAAGATTTTTTATTCCAATAGCCTGGGCTATAGGAGTAGTTTTTCCTTCTAATGGATATCCATAAGGAAGGAAATCTAATACAATTGCATATTCTTCTTTTTCTAAGCTTATCATTTGTATTTTTTAACGACCTCAAGTATTTTATTGATTTCATCCTCATTTAAACCAACGTCTATAAAGATTTTGTTAACATCCGAGGCATCTTCTGGTAAAAGATTAATTATTGTAATTATATGTTCGGGTTTCATTTTAAGCAATCCCAAACCTTCTAATTCTTTTCTCATTTTTTCGGCATCTTCAGGTTTTATTTTTACAAAACATTTTATAAACTTCTCTAAATCTGTTTTTTCGTCTTTTATTATTTTTCTAACTTCTGCCATGCTCAATGGTTCTTGTTTTATTATCATTTTAAATGTTCAATTTTTTCTATATTTATTGATTCTAATTTTTTTAGATGAATTGGTTTAATTATATATTTTTTTTCTCTATTCAAATCAAAAACTTTCACTATATATGCATTGCCTCTCTTACCTTCTATTACTCCGCTTTTTCCTTGAACTCTTTTTGGAAATCCTGCTTTTTCTGACATTTCCCTGACTATACTAACTTTATCTCCTACTTTCAAGTTCTGAAACATTCTACTAAGTTTGATTTTTCCTTTCTCTCTTATATTTTTATGTTTTCTTTTCATATTTCATATTTATGGATTTAGTTTTTTCTTTATATGTTCAATTTCGACAAGCATTTTTTCAAAAACATTTGATAATGCTTTATATAAATTGAAATCTTCATATTTTGAACTTATTCTTTTATTATTAATTATAATATCTCCTTCAATCTCATGCAAAAAAGCTTTTCCTTTTTGCGATTTTTTTAATTTTAGCTTTATTTCTTGAAAGTCTTTTAGCTTTTCTTCTAATTTTCTGAAGTATTTTTCTATAATTTGATTTACTCTTTCTTGTTCACTCGCTTCAAGTTCGAATCCTGAAAATGATACTCTCTTGTCAAGCATTTTACACTTAAAAGTAGTATTTTTTATTTAAAAGCTTTATGTTTCTTATATCTCTATTATAATTTATACTTTTAAAACATATGTAATAAAATTCCATTTTTCTTTTATTTTTTCTCTTTTAATTATTATTCTAAATGTCTATCTTTATTAAAATTTAGGAAAAATGCTTTTTAAACCTTCTTTCTAAAATTATCATAATCAATAAAAAGAAATAGAAACATTTTTAAGTTTAATTTTTTCTCTTTAATTATGATAAT
>JAWAAV010000091.1:0-2911 GCA_038884935.1 Candidatus Pacearchaeota archaeon | reverse complement strand
GTGGTAAGGGTGCAAATCTTGGTGAGATGTATAATGCAGGCATGCCGGTGCCTCCGGGATTTGTTATAACTGCGGAATCTTATAAATATTTTCTTGAAAAAACCGGACTTGGAAAAAAAATTTATGAAATTCTGAACAGAATTGATATCGAAAACACTGCAGAACTTGAAGAAACTGCAAAAGTAATACAAACGATGATTGTTGAAGCAAGTTTGCCTGTAGATATGGAAGAAGAAATTGTTGATGCTTATGAAGCTTTAAGTTTTAATGAGGAAAATCTTAGGCTTGCTGGAGAAGAAGCGAAAGCAATATTAAAAAAAGGACAAGAGCCTATTTTTGTCGCTGTTAGGAGCAGTGCCACAGCAGAAGATACTGAAAAAGCAAGTTTTGCAGGACAACAGGAAACTTATCTGAATGTTAAAGGAGAAAGAGACCTTTTGCTTTCAATTAAAAAATGTTACGCTTCTCTTTTTTCTCCGAGAAGCATTTACTATCGTGTAAGAAAAGGTTTTAAGCATGAAGAAGTTTTGATTGCAGTAGTTGTACAACAAATGGTTAATTCTGACAAGTCAGGAGTTATTTTTAGTAGAGACCCTGTCGAATTTACAGACAATATTGTAATTGAAGCGGTTTTTGGTCTTGGTGAAGGAATTGTTTCAGGAAGAATTAAACCTGACCACTATGTTGTTTCTCGTGGTTTGAAAATTTTAAAACAAGAAATCTCTGAAAAAAAAGTTGCTATAGTGAGAGACTCCTCAGGGAAAACAATTATAGTTAAACTTACTCCTGAAAAAGGAAAAAGCCGGGTGTTAACTAAAGATGAAATAATAAAGCTTGCAGAGTATGCTTTAAGATTAGAAGATCACTATAAATTACCTCAAGATATCGAGTTTGCAATTGACTCTGGAAAAATTTATATTGTTCAAACAAGACCTGTTACAACACTCAAAAAGAAGGTAGAGGTAGAAGAAGTTAAAGGCAAGGAAATACTTGTTGGTCAGCCTGCTTCTCCGGGTATTGGAAGTGGCGAGGTAAAAATTATCTTGGATCTTTCTGACTTAAAGAAAATTGTAAAAGGGGATATTCTTGTGACAAAAATGACTAATCCGGATATGGTTGTAACAATGCAAAAATGTAGCGGGATTGTTACAGAAGAGGGAGGTTCCACTTGTCATGCTGCTATAGTAAGCAGAGAGATGGGAATTCCTGCGGTTGTTGGAACTGGCACAGCTACAAGCGTATTAAAAGACGGTCAAATTGTAACTGTTGATGGATTTAAAGGAAAAGTATATGAAGGAAGGGCAGGAAAAGTTGAAGTTGAAATTAAACCTATTGTTGAAACAAAAACAAAAATTAAAGTTATGGTTGATTTGCCAAGTTTTGCAGAAAGGTCTGCTAAAAGCGGGTGTAAGAGTGTAGGATTGTTAAGAATAGAGGGAATTATTGCTGAAAGCGGAATGCATCCTTTTGGTTTCTTGAAAGAAAACAGAATTAAAGAATATGAAGAAATTATTTTTAATGGTATAAGTAAGATAGGAGAGTATTTTGATGAATTATGGATAAGAACGAGTGATGTAAGAAGCGACGAGTACAGGCATTTAAGAGGCGCTCCTACAGAAGTAGAACTTAACCCCATGCTCGGAATGCACGGAATTAGAGCAGGACTGAAATACCCGGAAATATTAAAAGCCGAATTGAAAGCTGCAAGTAAACTTGCAAGAGAAAAAACAGTTGGAATAATGATGCCGCAGATTATTTCTGCTGATGAAGTTAGAGCTGTTAAAGAAATACTGAAAGAGCTTAAGATTAATAATTTAATTCTTGGAATAATGGTTGAGACGCCAGCAGCAAGTATGATTATAGAAGAATTGTGTAAAGAAGGTATAAAGTTTATTAGTTTTGGAACAAACGATCTGACTCAATACACTCTTGCAATAGACAGAGGAAATGAAATGGTGCAATATCTTTATGACGAAATGCATCCTGCTGTTTTGAGACAACTTGCTTTTGTTATTAAAAATTGTAAAAAGTATAATGTAGAAACGAGTATTTGTGGACAAGCCGGTTCGAAAAAAGAAATGGTGGAGTTTCTTGTTAAGCACGAGATTGACAGTATAAGTGTGAATGCCGACAAAGCTTACGAAATTTCAGAATTCGTTAAAGAGCTTGAAGACAAAGGCTTAAGAGGAAGCGAATTAGAAAAAGAAGAGGAAAAGAACGAAACTAATCAAGAATTAAAAGTTGAATTGAAAGATAGTAAGGCAGAAATGAAAGAAACAATAGAAAGCAAGCCAAGTCAAGAAGAATACTCTGCTGATTTTTCAATTAATGTTTTTGAGGAACAAAATAAAAATGAAGCCCAAAGAGAGAGTAAAATTGAAGAAAAAACACCAGAGCGAATACAGAAAATTAGTGAACAAGCGATACAAACTTTAGAAATTTCCCAGATAACAGAAGAACAAGTAAAAGAAATTATTAAAGATATAAATTTAACTAAAGAATTTTCAAAAGAAAAGAGCAATGTGCAAGAACAAAAAAATAACGATAAAAATGTTGAAAATATCGGGGCTAAAGATGAAAAACAAGTAATAGAGGATAAAGAAAATAAACAAGAAGAAATTCAATTAAACGAAAAAAAGCTTGAAAATGAGAGATTAGAAGGAATTGTGAAATTTTTTAAGATAAAGGGAAATTATGGATTTATAAAAGGAAACGACGGCAAAGAATATTTCGCGCATAGAAGTGAAGTACAGAATAATGAAAATTTAGTGGAGGGTGAGAAAGTCAGTTTTAAAGTAGAAGAAACAGAAAGAGGTTTAAAAGCTGTAAACATAATCAAAACCAACTAAATTAATAAAATTTTGCATATTTTAGTTAATTAAATTTGTGTGACTACTTTTGTGTAAAAACC
>JAWAAV010000090.1:0-2930 GCA_038884935.1 Candidatus Pacearchaeota archaeon | reverse complement strand
AAGCATAAATTGTATTAGAGCTCTTTGTAATACAGCTCCCTTCCCTTTAAGCATATAAAATCCTGCGCCTGCAATTTTTACAGCTCGCTTGATATCTATAATATCCAAAGCCTCACCCAATTCTAAATGAGATTTCGGATTTTTTATTTTGGGGATCTTACCCCATCTTAAAATTTCTTTATTCTTTTCTTCGCCACCAATTGGTGCGTCCTCGCTATAGATATTGGGCATTAAAGATAAAATTTCGTCTATTTTTTGTTTAAGAACATTTTCCTCCTTCTCGTTATTTTCAAGTTCTCTCGTAATTTCTCTTGCTCTTTTTAATATGGCTTCAACATCTTGTTCTTGCTTTTTAGCCAAATTTATTTCTTGGCTTACTTTGTTTCTTTCTGCTCTTAAATTATCATCTTTTCCTTTTAATTCTCTCCATTTTCTATCTAACTCTAATACATTATCAACAAGTTTTTCATCATAACCTCGATTCTTACAATTTTTCCTCACAAAATCCGGCTTCTCTCTAATAAGTTTTATATCCAACATATCAAAAATAAGAAAAACTCTTATTTAAAGCTTATGAAAATTAAAAGGATTTTAATGAAATTCTAAAAATTCTTTCTGCAATAAATTAATCAAATAAATAATGAAAACAAAAAATGAATTTGCCCTTTTGCAAACCTGTTTAATCAACTTAACTTCAAGTGTTTCTTATTAATCCATAATCTATCGTGATTTAAGAAAGCTATGTCACAATAATAAAAAAATAAAAATAAAAATAAAGTTTTATGCGCTTTCTTCAGCTTCTGTTGCAAGGAACGACCACCAAGGCTTTCCCACACTTATAACTTCACCATTCTCTGCATCAACTTCTGCTCTTACTCTCATTTTTGTTTGGAATAATCCAAGTATTCTTGCATGCCTTTCTGCCTGAACTTCATATGCCGCTCTTGTTTGATTTCCTGTACCTACTTCTTTTAAAGTTATTGTGCAATTCCTTTCAGGACTGCATACCCTTAACCTAAGTCTTTCCAAAGCCCTTTCTGAAGCACTGTCTGGCATGACTTTAATTTCTGCATTTCTTCCATTAGAAAGCCGAGTCATTAATTTCACCCTATCCTGCACTTGCTCAGGAGTTATATCAAGACCAATATGGGCCGTCACATTTCTTATTCTTAATCTTAATTTTTCTCCTTCTCCTGCTTCGATACCAAATTCTTGTCCTGCTTCGCTTTTATACTTTCCTGCTTGTATTCTTGTCATAATTCCCTGCCCGGCTTGAATCGCTTGGTCAACTGCTTGGTCAACTGCTTGACCACTTCTGTCCGCTGCCTGTCCTTGTTCTGCAACAACGAAGCTTGCCAAAAGCAAACTCATTGTTAAAAACAAAATTGTTGTTCTCATTGTATCTTTATTTAGTTTAGTTGAATTTAGCAATTCAAAAGGGTATAATAATCTTCAGTGTAACTAAAGAGAAACAATCTGAAACTAAAATAACAGCAAACTTTCACAGCAAGTTGTGATTATTTATTAAAATTGAATAATTTTAATTGTTCTTTTTTCCACTAATTTTACTAATAAAATTTATATCTCAACTCCTTGTACAAATATTATTTGATTTCTTTATGTCATTTAATAATTCTTTGCAGTTTTACAATTTGAAATATTTTTGATGTATAATATTAACATTTAGTTGTAAAGTCTTTGCTAAGAAATAAAATCTACAATCTCTATAAGAAGTTGATTTCTGGTTTTTAGCCTTGCCTACATTAAATTAGAATTACAAGTAGTAATTAACTCTTATAACTTACTGCGTGTTTTGCTCCGCAAACAAGACAGTGTACAAAATAGAAAACCCCTTCTTTAACAAGCTCTGTATCAAACTTACCACACTCTTTGCAGATAATAAACTCTTTAACATATTCTTTCAGTTTTTCTTCAATTTTTTGGCTCGACACCTTGCCCGCAAAAATAATCCTATTCCCCTCAATTTTACCGGGAAAACCGACTTCTTTTTCTAAAAATTTCTCAACGTGCGTTAGAGGCCTTTTCATATAGCTACAAATTTCACCAAAATTAACAAATATTGTTTTATAACCCTCTATATTACTTTTTACTTTTGGCAATTCGAATCTTATTCCTTTTCCGCTAATTGGCTTTATTTCTTTATACGCCTTTTCAAGCATTTCTTCATAACTTTCCATATTTTATAGTGTAGAAAGTTATTTTTAAAGTTAATCAAAACAATACAAAAACAAATTATTCAGCAGTACCTAAAAATTCTACAAAAGCAGGTTTATGTTTTAAGCGTCCTACTAATTCAGATTCTACTACTACTCTTTCTGTTTCAGGAATTACCTTAACTTTTTTACTTAATCCAAACCATCTTTTTATAAGATATCCGCAAACTACTATTCCTAACTCGCACTTTCTCATACACCCAAGAGAAGTTTCTACAACTTCATCCCCCTCCCTTTGACTAATCATATAAACTACTACCTTTCCAGAACTAAGTTGAGTTTCTCTAATATCTAAATTGCAACTACCCCTACCATAATTTTGTCTTGTTGCTTCAAAAATTAAAAGAGGGTCTGTCAATATAGGATAATCATTTAATTTTTCTTTTACCATGATTAAATTATAAAATCCTACTTTAAAAACCTTTCTATATGTAACTGTATAATAGTAACATTTATAAGGCATAATATCTTTAAATTAGTATGAAAATTAGTAAAAAAGAGTTAGAAAGGTAGAAAGAAAACACTCTTGAAACAGCTTTAAAATTAGGTTACCGTCCGGATATTTTAAAGAAGTTAAGAACAAATGTTTCTTTGGAAGTTATTAACAATGCTAATACCCCTTATAATGAGGGTGTTTTATACGGATTTTGTAGGTATAATCTTGAAAATTGTGTTATTTCTGTTTTAGAAAAAAAT
>JAWAAV010000089.1:0-2991 GCA_038884935.1 Candidatus Pacearchaeota archaeon | reverse complement strand
ATTCAATTAGATTAAAATGAAAAAAAGACCTTCCTTAACTAAAGTTTTAGAAATATTACAAGAATTTGGAATAAACAAACCAGTCAAAATAAATTTACTTAAAAGAAGTACCCAAAGTTACAATTTTTTAATTCAGTGCAAAGATGGAAAAAAGTTAATATTAAAAGAGTACTTAGAGAAAAATAAAAAAATTTCTATTGAGCTAGATTTTATTTCTTATCTTCATAAGTTAAAACCGAAGTTTTATCCTAAGATATTTAAAACATTTAATGGCAAAACTTATTTTAAACTGAATGGAAAATATTTCTGTTTGATGAGTTATATAGATGGTAAATTTCTTGATTCGGAAAATTTTTCTATTAACAATTTTTACGAATTTGGGAGAAGATTAGCAGAATTTCATATAGACGCAAAAAATTTTAAAAAAAGAGGCACCCCTAAGAAAAAAGATTTATTCCAAAGGTTAATTTTAAAATCTGAAAAATTTTTTACAGATATTGTAAATTTTTCCAAAATTAATAAAATTTCTCGTCAAATAGATCTTCTAATAAAAAATAAAAGATTTAAAAAAGGAATTCTTCATAATGATTTCACAGATTGGAACGTTAAGTTTAAAGGGGATAGTATTAGCGGTGTTTTTGATTTTAGTGATTTTTCTTATGGCCCTTTAATTTCGGACATAGCTACTTCAATAACAGAAATTTGTTTTTCAAGAAACATCTTGAAAAAAGGAGCAATGATAGCTTTTATTAAGGGTTATAAATCAAGGAGAGAAATTCCATTAGAAGAAATAAAGTTTATTCCATTATTAATGGAAAAAAGAGCCATTTTTATTATAAAATATTGTATGGAAAAGTTCCTTACTTTTTATGACAATAGTTATATTGATTTTATAAAAGATTACTACAAGAAACTTTTATATTTAGAGAAAGAAAGAGAAGAAATAAAAAAATATTTAATAGAAAATTTTAAAAGTGAAAGACAAGAGAAAGATCTTGAAAAGTATTTAAATTTTAATATTTTTTTAACTAAAGAGTGTAATCTTAATTGCGTATATTGTGGTGAAAATTTTTTACAAAAGCAGTTACCGAAAGAAGTAACTTACTCTATAATAGATCTAAAAAATTTTTTTTCAAAGAAGAAAAATTCTATAATTACCTTCTATGGGGGAGAGCCTTTACTTAGAATAGAATTATTAAAAAGAATTATTGATAAAGTACCTGCAAAATATTTTATGTTACAAACAAATGGAATATTTTTGGATAAATTAAAATCATTTTACTTAAACAAATTCCATACGATTCTTGTTTCAATTGATGGTAGAAAAAGAACAACTGATTTTTATAGAGGAAGAGGTGTTTTTGATAAAATAATTGAAAATATGAAAAAAATAAAGAAAAAAGGGTTTAAAGGAGAAATTATTGCAAGAATGACCGTATCTGAGCATACAAAAGAGATTGATAAAGAAGTTCTTTTTTTATTAAAAAATAAATTTTTTAAATTTGAACAAGTTCATTGGCAATTAAATGTAATGTTTGACGAAGAAAAAGAAGATTGGAAAATTCCTTTTAAAATATGGGTCAAAAAATATTATAAACCTTCTTTAAAGAGATTAGTAGATGTGTGGATAAAAGAAATGAAAAGAGGGAAATTACTTAAAATTTTGCCTTTTATTGGAATAGTTAATTCCTTATTAAAGGAAGAACCTTCTTTACTTCGTTGTGGGGCAGGCATTTCATTTTTTAATATTTTTACTGATGGGAATATTGCAGCATGTCCTGTTATGAGGGGCGTGCCTAAATACTATTTAGGGAATTTAAAATCAGACCCATCGAAGCTACGCAATTCGATTTTTGTTGGTTATCCTTGTAATTTTTGTAAGTATTACACTATTTGTGGAGGAAGGTGCTTATTTGCAAATATTACTAAAAAATGGGGCGAAGAAGGTTACAAGCAAGTTTGTGATACTGTAATTTTTTTAATAAACCAGATTAAAAATAATCTACCTATAATAAAATCTCTTATTAAGAGGGGATTTATAAATAAAGAAGATTTTGAATATACAAAAAATAATGGTTGTGAGATAATCCCATGAATAAAGACTTTTTGTTAAAAAAATATCTAGAGAATATATCTATACCAAGAGCAATAGGTACAAAAGGCAATACGGAAACAAAGAAAAAATTAATTAGTTTCTGTAAATCGTTTTTACCTGAAAAGAATATTTTTATTGATAAATTTAGATTTACAAACAAAGCAGAAAAAATATCTTTGTTAATTTTTTCAATTGTTGTTTCTTTACTTTTTTGTGCTCTTTGGCTAAGTTTGTATTACCTGCTTAAAGTATACTTTTTTATAGCAATTATTCTTTTATTCGGGTTTATTTTTCTATTTTTTAATTACTGGTTAGAAATTTTTAATTTTATTGGTAGTTTTGGGAAGATTAAATGCGGATCTATAATTGTTAAAGTAACTAATTCGGTTTCGGATAATAGACTTTTAGTTACAGCCCATAGAGACTCTTTAAGTAGCCGACCAAGAGGGGAAATATATTTTAAGTTATTTAATTTATTATTCTTTTATATGCCTGTTTCTTTAGGTTTATTAGGGATAATTTTAATAAATGTCTATTTACCTCCTTTCTTTACGAATTTTCTCTTATTTCTTTTTGGAATTTACCTTTTCTCTTTGTTATTCTTTGTGTTATTTACTTCATTTGGGAATGAATCTCCTGGTGCATATGATAATGGTACTGGAGTAGCTATTCTCATGGCCCTAATTAAAAAGTATGCTGGGAAAAAGTTGCCTCTTCAACTTTGGGTAGCATTTTTAGATTGTGAAGAAGCTGGATACGGTGGTTCTTACTCTCTTGCTAAAAAACTAAATAAAGATTTTTTTGTTTTAAATTTAGATGGAATAGGTTCCGGAGATCTAGAACTTGCTTATGCAGATGGACCTTTTAAATCAAAAACAAGCAAATTCTTAAATTCT
>JAWAAV010000088.1:0-3004 GCA_038884935.1 Candidatus Pacearchaeota archaeon | reverse complement strand
CTAAAACTTTTTCATAGTCTTCTTCTGTATAAGCTGCTTTTGCTTCTACTAACTTTGTTTCAATATCTTTAATATAGCTTTCTACTGCAGAAATTTGGGGTTCAGTTAAAACAACTTTTTGTCTCTCAATTTCAGAAACTTTCTCTGTTTCATTTCCCTCAGCTTCTCCACTTTTTTGTTGTGCGAGATTTAACCTTGCCTTCAATTTAACAAGAGACTCTTCTGTTCTTGCAATCAATCTCTCTGCTTTCATTTTTCTTGCTTGTAACAAACCTTCTTCACTCCCTAAATTTTTCATTATTTCTTCTATCTCGCTTTCATTTTTTCCTGTCACTGCTCTTAACCTTTCTCTTATTTTTTCTTGTCTTTGTTCAGCTTTTTCCTTTAAAGCCTGAGTTTTATTTTCTATTTTTTCAATAACTCTTTCAAGAACTTCTCTTTGACTCTCTGTTAAATTTTGCTCACTTAAAATCTCTTTAAGAGCTTCTATAGCCATTTCGTGGTTTTCTATTCTGTTTTGTAGTCTAATAAGATTTCTTGCTGTTCCCACAACTTTATTCTCTTGGCCGTCTTCTTCTAAATTTTCCATTGCTTCTTTTACTTCGTTTAGCTTTTCTTCATACAATTGTCTCGCTCTTTCTGCTTGCTGAACCTTTTTTGCAAGAATCATTGCTTTTACTTCTAAAAGCCTTTCTCTTGCGTGTTCAAGCCCTTTTTGAGCTTTCGCAGCTTTATTAAATGTCAAAGCTAGTGAAATTCTTTCTAACGCTCGGTCAATTCCATAAGCTATAGGATTGGCTGGTGTTGCTCCAGCATCGCCAGTTGCTTCAGGAAATGCTTCTTCTATATCTTGTAATTCCTCTAGTGGAATACTATCGTTCACTGTTTCTGGTTCTCCTACACCCAAATTGCTAGTCTCTTCTGCACTTACTAATATTGCCATAAAAAGGCACAGAGTTAATGCCAAGATAGGCAATGCAAAAAATTTTGCCAGTTTCATTTTTACCTCCAATTGTTTAATTTAAGTTAATTTATTTAGTTTAAGGATATATAAAGAACTTTCTTGAAACTAATCTTTTAAAAAAGTGAAACTATTTGAAACTAATATAAAAGAATATAAAATTCCTATTTTTATTATTATAATGAAAGAAATAAAAAAAGAAATTATTCATTTACTTAAAGAAATAGAAAAGAAAAATAATATTAAAATTTTGTTTGCTGTAGAGAGCGGAAGTAGGGAGTGGGGTTTTGCTTCTAAAGATTCTGACTACGATGTAAGAGCGGTTCATTTTAGTCCAGTTAATAAATACTTAAGTATAGAGCAAATTAAAGAACAAATTGAGTTGGTAAAGAGGAATATTGACATAGTAAGTTGGGATATTAAAAAATTTATTTCTCTATTTTTAAAATCAAATCCTACTGTTTCTGAATGGCTTAAGAGTAAAATTGTCTATAAAGATTCAAAATATAGGAATATTTTAAGTAAAGAATTTGATAAAGGATTTTCGAGAGAAGCAATTAAAAAACACTATGTTAGTCTATCTCGTCAAAACTATGAAAAATATATTAGGAACAAAAGAGAGGTTAACCTTAAAAAATATGTTTATGTCCTGAGGGCAATAGGTTGTGTAAATTTTCTAATGAAAGAAAACACTTCTCCGCCTTTAAACTACAGGGAGCTTTTACCTTATTTACCTAAAAATATTGCAGATTTTATAAACTTAATAGTAGAAAAAAAATCAGAAAAAATCTTAGGTAGTGTAAACGAAGAAATTAATAATTATATAGAATCTTATTTTAACATAAAATTTGAAAAATCAGAAAATTACTTTAACATTAAAAAAATTAATAACTTTGTTATAAAAATAATAAAAAATCAAGGAAAATAAAAATCAAGGAAAATTTAACTATTTTCTCTTTGTAAGTAAAATTTTATTAGTTTTACCAAAATTAATTTTTTTAATCAACCCCCTATTTTCGAGATTTTTTAAAACCCTGCTTAATTTTACTTTATTCAAACCTGTTCTTAATTGAAGTTGTTTTTGCCACAATTCCTTTTCTTTTATCAACTCATCTATAACTTTTTTCTCATTTTCAAGCAAAAATCTTGTTATTTCTTCGGCTTTCTTTTTTGCTCGCTTCTTTTTAATTATTTCTTTTTTGCTTAATCGTTTAATAAAATAAACTATTAATGCAGTAATTATGATTAACAAAATAATTATAGTTATTGTTTGTAAATAACTTATTCTATTTACACTTTCTAATATAACAAATAACGCAACACTATCTTTTTCTGTCAAATTTTCAAATCTCCAATTTATTATTATATGTTTTCCGTCACTTTCTATATTCTCTGGTTTTGGATAGATATCTTTTGAAACAACAAAACCCTCGTCAAGAAAAAAGGTCAATTTTAAAATAGGGGTATCTAATTTAGGTTCAACTCTTCTTGTAAAATAATACTTTTTTCCTTTTTCTAATGCTTCAAGATTAACAAAACTAAACTCTATATCTTTGCCTTCTATAATAAGTTCGTTATTTTCCAAGTGGTAAGGATTCAAAACACTAAGACTCGCATAATCTTTTGGCAATTCTATTGTTATATTTTGCATTCTATCCAAACTTATTTTATGTTTCTCAAGAATCCTACTACTATATTGATAGAATTCTATTTCATAAGTATTAGCAAAAACATTGTTGGCATGAATTATAACTACTATAAGAATTAATAAACTCCAAAGAACTAAAGTTTTATTCATATATTATTAAAGTTATATTATTTTAAATTCTTTTCCATTATTATAAAAGTTTAAAAGCATTCTTACTTGATTAATATAAAGAGGGAGAAATAATGAATACAGATAATTTCAATGAAATAAAAGAGCATTTAATTTTAGGTATAGATGATGCTGGAAGAGGTCCTATTATAGGGCCGATGGTTATTGCTGGCTGTCTTGTAACAAAAGAAATTGAGACAGAATTTAAAGAAAAAGGAGTGAAAGAT
>JAWAAV010000087.1:0-3043 GCA_038884935.1 Candidatus Pacearchaeota archaeon | reverse complement strand
TGTCCGGGCTTCTTCCATGTACTTTAAATAGTTGGCATAATATACTATTCCAGCAAGGTCAGTGTCATGATAATAAATCTTTTTTTCTATATAAAAGTTTCCCATGTAAATATTATACCAGAAAAAATAAAAAACACCTTCCGGTGCCCAATCTTATTTATAACATTTATTAGTTAACAAAAACATTATTAACTAATAAATGTTATAAAAGGTATGGTTACCGGGCGCTGCGAACGCCCATAAAAATATTTTAATTGGCTGCAACGCCCGGTGTTTGTCATGTATCAACATGCAGCACGGAAACGTTTTTAGCCAGGGTGATAGGCGTCAAATGTTATAGTGTGCATGTGTTTTGTATACATGCCGATGACACTTATTTCTAACCTTTTTAATAATAAGCGTCTTTCTTGCTACTGTTCTCTGGCACTTGGCCTTTTGAAAAGAACTAACTTTTTTATTTTTTATTTTTGTTTAAAAAAGTTTTTTTATTTTTGTTTTTAGGGTCATGCGGTTAGATCGCATGCGGCTCCTCGACGTTGCTCGGAGCACTTGAACAGTAGAAGAATTCCAGCCACAAATAGGGGGAAATTGTGACTGGAAATACTTCCACCATTCTTGAGAACATCAGATCAGATTTTAATGATCTTTATTCTTATTATAGCAAAAAAAACAGCTATAGTCAATTATCTCCTATGTTTTTTAAGCTTTTTAAAGGTATTTTTTAAAAAAACAGTAATTTAAACAAACAATTAAAATTTTATTAAATAAAAAAGTGTTTTTCAAAATAGTCTATTTTTTCTGTTTTTTAACTAAAAAGCGGTGAATAAATGAGTTTTTTCCACAACTTATCCACAATTAATCACTTTTTGAAGTAACTTGAGTATGAATTAGGTCAAGAACTGCCCAGCAGGTATTTTTGCTAGTACTGATAACCAGTTGATTTTCAGTAAAAGCGTAATCTAAAGAAAGATCACCAATTCCGTTAGCATCAAGGTTGGTATAGCGGATAGGATAATTTTGTCTCTGACTATCTTTAAACACTAAAACAGTATTTTTGGGAAGAGTGTTATTTAAAAGAAGAAATGATAAATTATTGACAAGAAGCTTTTCCTGATTTTTCATTTGAATTTTGACTTTTTCTAAATCAGCATCTTTGTTTTTCAGGTCTAGGTTAATAGCTAGAGCGGTTCGGTTTCCGGCTGAATCAGGATAAATATAAAAGGAAAATTTATCATTGAGATAATTTGCAACTGCTTCAAACTTTATTCCAGTATGCGCAGAGAATATGGAAAAATCAACTGGATTATTATTAATATCAGTAATAATAAATTCAACTGGCTTGTCAACTCCCATTTCTTTTATTTCCGAAGCTACTTCAATAATTTTTTCTTGAATTTTTTGAGGAGTTGTATTTTCTAAGTCAAGAGAAAGATAATTTGGTTTTTCCCAAGAATACTTTTGAGGTTGCGGTTCAATAATTACAGGGGTTGTTGAAACTGTTTCTTCGGATGTGTTTATTTCAGGAGAAGTAACTAATGATATAGATGTTTGAGATTGGCGGGTAATCCAAAAATAATAGCCTCCGGCGGCAATAGCCAAAAAAGCTATGCAACTTGCAGTGATTGATATTATTTTTCCCCATTTTAAAGGATTTTTTGATAATGGTTGTTCTGGCAAGACAATCTGCTTTTCTTTTTCTGTTGCCTCTTCTTTAATTGTTTCTTCCTGAAATGGAGCAGAAACATTATTTAAAAAAGGAGAATAAGACTTTGTATTCTCTTGAGGTGATTTATAAATATCTGAATATTGCATTTTGTTAGTTGGAGGTGTTGGAGGATTTTTCTGTATCCCTTCTTTTTTTTCTGGCAATAATTCTGCTGAATAGTTTTTTTGCTCTTCTGTTTTATTCAAGTCATCTTGCATGGTATGAATAGGAATTTCTTCTGTTTCTGTTGTAGGATAGAATTCATCAGAATTATTTAGAGAAAGTTCTGTGTCTTTTTTATTTTTTATGCCAAACATTTTTTTAAATTAAAAATAAAAGTAGCTTTTAAGCTACTTCTATTTTACAATAAGCTGTCAAAAATGCCAAGCCCCCTCTTATTCTTTCTTATTAATCATTTCATAATTTTAGCCGCTGCTTTAAGCGAAAGGTTAATTCTGCCTTGTTCATCAATATTTTTGACTTTTACTGGCACAACATCGCCAATATGCACAATGTCTTCCACTTTTTCTACATGATGATCTGCTAATTCTGAAATATGAATAAGTCCTTCTTGGCCAGGCAATATTTCAGCAAAAGCGCCAAAATTCATAATTCGAGTAATACGTCCATTAAAGATTTCACCGGGTTCAACCTCACGGGTTAGATTATTAATCCATTCCATAGCTTTTTTGGCTGAAGCTTCATCCGGAGAAGTAATGAAAATTGAGCCGTCATCTTCTATATCAATTTCCACGCCAGTACTGTCAATAATTTCATTGATAATTTTTCCGCCAGTACCAATTACATTTCTAATTTTGTCCGGATTGATGTGCATAATAATAATTCTAGGAGCATATTCTGATAACTCTTTTCTGGGTTCAGGCAAGACAGCTAGCATTTTGGCTAAAATTTCTAAACGATTTTTTTTGGCTTGTATAAGAGCTTTTTCTAATATATCTGGAGTGAGTCCATCAATTTTTACATCCATTTGAAGAGCTGTAATTCCTTTAGTGGTACCGGCTACTTTTAGATCCATATCTCCATAATGATCTTCAAGTCCTTGTATATCAGTTAAAATTTTATATTCATTTTTATTTGTTATTATGCCCATGGCGATGCCAGCTACAGGTCTTTTAATTGGAACTCCTGCGTCCATAAGTGAAAGAGTAGAGCCGCAAGTAGAAGCCATGGAAGAAGAACCATTAGAAGAGAGAATTTCTGAAACTAAAAGAATAGTATAAGGAAATTCTTCCTTAGGAGGAATAACTGGAAGAAGAGCTCTTTCAGCCAAAGCTCCATGTCCAATTTCGCGCCTTCCTGGTCCCCTCATTGGCTTAA
>JAWAAV010000086.1:0-3055 GCA_038884935.1 Candidatus Pacearchaeota archaeon | reverse complement strand
AAGATCCCCAAAATAAAAAATCCGAAATCTCATTTAGAATTGGGTGAGGCTTTGGATATTATAGATATCAAGCGAGCTGTAAAAATTGCAGGCGCAGGATTTTATATGCTTAAAGGGAAGGGAGCTATATTACAAAGAGCTCTAATACAATTTATGCTTGATTTCCATAATAAAAATGGATTTATAGAAATTAATCCTCCTCAGCTTGTAAATAGAAAGACTGCTTTTGGTACAGGAAACTTGCCAAAATTTGAGGAGCAGCTTTATACTACCCGCGATAATTTAGTTTTAATACCTACTGCAGAAGTGCCTGTCACGAATATTTATGCTGGTGAAGTTTTGAAAGAGAAAGATTTACCTAAAAAATTTTGTGCTTTTACAGAATGCTATAGGACAGAAGCAGGCAGACACGCAGGAGAAGAAGGACTTTTTAGGCTGCATCAGTTTGAAAAGGTTGAAATGGTTTATATTTGCAAACCAGAAGACTCGTGGAAATTTCTCGAAGAAATGACAGGAAACAGCGAGAAAATTCTTAAGCTGCTTGAAATTCCTTATAGAAAATTATTCCTCGCAACAGCGGATGCAGGTTTTGCGAGTGCAAAGACTTATGACTTAGAAGTATGGAGTCCCACAATGAACAAATATCTAGAAGTAGCTTCTTGCTCTAACTGCACTGACTTTCAGGCAAGAAGAATGAACACTAAATATCAAACCAAAAATAACGAATTAAGGTTTGTGCATACTTTGAATGGTTCTGGTTTAGCTTTGCCAAGATTAATGATATCCTTACTTGAATGTAACCAGCAAAAGAATGGAAGTATAAAAATTCCTAAGGTTTTATGGAAATACACCGGATTTAAAGAAATAAAACCTGCTGAGGAAAAAAAGTAAAGAAAAGTAGGAAAGAAAACTAAGAAATCAAAGAAATAATACTTCTTCTGGGCAAAAAGAATTCGTGATAAAAAATGAACTCAAAAGAAACTGGGAGACAAATTGTACATGTTTTGTTCGGAATAGTCTTTATGCTTTTGATTATTTTTAATTTATTGAAAGTTGGGCATCTTATTTTTTTAGTGCTTATTGCAACAATTCTATCTTTTCTCAGTCGTGAAATTAGAATTCCTATCGTGAGTTTTTTCCTTAGGAATTTTGAAAGAGAGAATGTTAGGTTACCTGGAAAAAATTTTATTTCTTTTTTGCTTGGCATTTTGCTTGCATTTGTTTTGTTTCCAAAAGATATTTGTCTTGCTTCACTCGCAATTTTGACTTTTGCTGATTCGATTTCGCATTTTGTTGGTACGAATTTCGGCAGAATTTCTATTTTTGGAAAGAATATAGAAGGACACCTGGCTAGCCTAGTTATAGGGAGTTTGTTTGCAATGATGTTCGTGAAACCTTTAATTGCATTTGTTGGATGTTTTTTTGGAATTTTAGCAGAACTGGTTACAATAAAAATCCAAGATATTAAGGTAGAGGATGATTTGTTAATTCCGGTTTCTGCCGGCTTGTCTATGACTCTTGTGAGTTTGTTGTAATTCACTATAGTAAGAATTTGTTTAAACTTAAAAATTTGAAAAGCGTTAATACCTGAATAAAAATAAAATGATTATTATTAATGTGATTAAATAACAAATAAAATTTTGTAGATTCTTATTAACTAGCTAAATTAAGCTAAAAGATTATTGTCTTAAGCTTTAAAAACCCTTTTTACAAAGTAGTAAAATGAATAGCGAAGAAAAAAAAGTTAGACATCTTGCAATAATTCTTGATGGAAACAGAAGATATGCAAGGAAAAAAGGGCTTTTGTCTTGGAAAGGACATTCTTATGGAGCAGAAAATGTAAACAAAGTAATAGATTGGTGCAAAGAATTTGGAATAAAAGAAGTGACTTTTTATGCCTTGTCAACTGAAAACCTCAAAAGAGAAAAAAAAGAGGTCGAGGAGCTTTTTAATCTTTTTAGAGAGTGGTTTAAAAAATTTAAAAAAGAAGATAGAGTGCATAAAAATAAAATTAAAATACGATTTATTGGCGATTTGTTTTTAGTGCCAGAAGATATAAAAAAATTAGCTTTAGAAATTGAAAAAGAGACAGAAAATTATAATGATTATATAATCAATTTTTGCTTTGCTTATGGTGGAAGACTTGAACTTTTGCATGCGTTCAACAAACTTAAAGACAAAAAAAGAGAGATAACAGAAGAAGATATAACAAAAGCGTTGTGGCTTTCAAGCGAACCTGATTTAGTAATAAGAACAGGTGGGATGATAAGAACTAGTAATTTTTTACCTTGGCAAACTATTTACAGCGAATGGATTTTTCTTGATAAATTATGGCCAGAGTTCACAAAAGAAGATTTAATTTCTTGCTTGAAAGATTTTGAAAATAGAAAAAGAAATTTTGGAAAATAAACAATTATTCAAGAAGCTTTTTGTTTTTAATACTAAGTTTTGAAAACAGAGTTGGAATATTGCTTTTTGTGACTTCTATAAACGGACATGAAGAACCATAGATTCTTGAAACACTAATACCGGCTCTTTGTAGTTGTTCTGATAACTGAGAAAGAATATTTTTGTCCCAAGTACTGAATCTTATACAGCCTCTTTCTTTATGTTTTGCTCCCTTCAATGAAACAAAACCACTTATGAAAGGGATATAGCTGTGTTCGCTTAAACAAACCTTTGGGAAATATTTTCCTTCATTTCGTGTTTTTTCAGCAGGAAATCCCAAATCGTACCTTAACCACGAAGCAACTGCCATTGAATCGATTCTTATTTTTGGGAGCATATAAGTTGAATCTCCATCTCTTGTTTTTCTTTCTTCCTCTTGATATATTTCTGAAAGATTAAATACTGATTGCATAATGGGAGTAAGATAATCTTGAAAAAAAGAGGCATCTTTTTTATCTCCTGTTAATCTTAATGAACAAGGATGTCTTGTTGTCTGGCTTTTTACAATGTAACCTCCTGCGTAAATTACTCCAAGAACAAAAGCAGCCTCTTCAGGCAGACAGAATCCTTCAAGATTTGGTAAGGGTGTAGGTAGCCTTACACTTTT
>JAWAAV010000085.1:0-3086 GCA_038884935.1 Candidatus Pacearchaeota archaeon | reverse complement strand
GCAGTTTTATATCACGTTCGTATTGTCCGTTGGCTTTTCTTATATAATGATGTTTGTGTAAATTGTCTAAACCTTGTTTTAAATGTTCTATAGTTATGACATCAAGAGGCAAATTTAAATTAGGATTTCTTATTGCCCATCTTCCTCCTAAGAAGTAAACTTTTTCCCAATTTGTTAAAGCATTGAAAAAAACCCTCGGGACCTTACCAAGACTTCTTAATCCATAATACACTCTTTTCAAGGGCTCTTTATTGATAGGCCCGTGGTATAAAGCTTGCTTGAAAGAATGAAAATTTGTGTCACTATTTTGAGCAAGGTAACTTGCAATTGCATTTGCTAAATCTTCTTTAAGATAGGGCATTTCTCTCCAATTTGCTTGCGGATTGATATGAGGAACTTGAAATGCTAATTTTAACATTTCAAACTCTTGTGGAGAGACAATTTCAAGTCTTTTTTCAAGTAGTTCTTTTTTAGTCATATTAATTCAATGTTAAACCCTTTTATAAACCTTTCTATTTTAACTACTATATAGTGACATAAAATAACTCACTTAAAAATATACTCGATTTGAAAGATTATCTATTAATGCATTAAGTTAAAACGGATAAATTATCAAATTAATAAAAAAGAAATGTAATAAATCTTTTTACTCTATCAAAAAATTGGCAAAAATTTTTCACAGGTTATTTAAACATGTTTTCTTTATTTATATTATGGAAATTAATTTTATACCCTTGGATTATGACTACTTTGACTGGCACGGAAAGAATTATGTTTTAATAATTGGACGAAATGAGAAAGGCAAGCGAGTTTGCGTAATTGACAGCTTTGAGGCGAGCTTTTGGGCTATTTTAAAAGAGGGATTAAGTTCTGAAAAAATAGAGAAAGTAAGGAGAATAATAGAACAAGTGAAGGTAGAATCTGAATCAAGAATTACTAGAGTGCAAAAAACAGAACTCCATAATAAGAATTTTCTTGGTAAGCCTGTCAAGGCAATAAAGATTTTTATAACAAACTATAAAGATGCGCATGCTATCGCTGATAAGCTTGACTTGCCTGAAATTGAGAAAAGAAGAGAATATGATATTCCGCTAATTTCAAAATATATAATGGATAAGAAAGTTTTGCCTTTAAACTGGTATAAAGTTTCTGGTGAAATATTAAATAATTCAGAAGAGTTTGATGGAATTGATGCAGGCTTAGAAGTTGATATTTGTATTAAAGCAGAGAAGATTGAAAAACTAAAAGAACAACTTGAATTTGAGCCAAGAATACTTGCTTTTGATGTTGAGGCAAGCGAGTTTGAAATTGGAAAAGGGGAAATTTTAATGATTTCTTTGTATGGAAAAAATTACAAAAAAGTTTTGACATGGAAACACTGCTCAACCAAGCAGGATTTTGTTGAGTGTTTTAAAGATGAGGCAGAAATGCTTGAAAAGTTTGTGGAATATGTTAAGCAATATAATCCGGATTTGTTTGCGGGATATTTCTCAGATGGGTTTGACTTGCCGTATTTAAAAGCAAGAGCTGAAAAAAACAAAATAAAACTTTCTCTTGGTTTAGATGGAAAACCTCCTTCCTTCGTTCGCGGAAGAATAACAAGTGGGAAAATACGTGGAATCGTGCATATAGATTTGTTTCGTTTTATAGAGACTGCTTATTCTCAATATCTCCAATCTGAAACTTTGTCTTTAAACGAGGTTGCTTCTGAACTTCTTGGAGAGAGAAAAAAGGAGTTTGACTTTTCTAAAATTAGTAGAATGAAAGACGAAGATTGGAGAGATTTTTTTGCCTACAATTTGCAAGATGTTTCACTTACATTTAAGTTGTGTGAAAAAATTTGGCCAGATTTGTTAGAATTTTCAAGAATAATTCAAGAACCTTTGTTTGATATTACTCGAGATAGAATGTCTGCGAATGTCGAAAATTATATATTGCATAATCTGGAAAAATTTAATGAAATAGCAGAAAAAAGGCCTTTACATGACGAAATAGAACAAAGAAGAGTAAAAGGAAAGTATACAGGAGCTTTTGTTCTTCAGCCTAGGCCAGGGTTATATGAAAATATTGTGATGTTGGATTTTACAAGTATGTATTCAAGTGTTGCTGTAACATATAATCTTTCTCTTTCGACATTTTCTGAACAAAAAAAAGAGGGGTATTTTGAAGTAGATTTAGGCGAGGAAGGAAAATCTTATTTTAGTAAAGAGAAAGGATTTTTTCCTATTATATTAGAAGAGGTTATAGCTTTAAGAAAAAAATACAAAGCAGAGTATAAAAAAAATCCGAGCGATTTGTTAAAAGCAAGAAGCAATGCTTATAAATTGTTAGCAAATGCGAGTTATGGTTATCAAGGCTTTTTTGGTGCAAGATATTATTGCAGGCAAGCGGCTGCTGCAACTGCTGCTTTAGCAAGAAAATCAATACTTGAAACAATAGAAAAAATAAAAAAAGAGGGTTTTGAAGTGATTTATAGCGATACTGACTCAATTTGTTTTCTGCTTGGAAATAAGACAAAAGAACAAGTGTTAGATTTTTTAAAAGAACTTAATGCAAATATGCCCGGAATCATGGAGCTTGAGTTAGAAGATTTTTACAAAAGGGCAATATTTGTTAGCAAAAGAACAACTTTAGCAGGCGCAAAGAAAAAATACGCTTTAATTAATAAACGAGGAAAAGTAAAAATAAGGGGTTTTGAGAGCGTGAGAAGAGATTGGTGCAATTTGGCAAGAGAGTTACAAAGCAAAGTTCTTGCGAGCGTGTTAGAAAAAGGAAACTCTCAAGAAGCTTTAGAGTATTTTAAAGAAATTATAAAAAAATTAAAAAAAAGAGAGATTCCAAAAGAAAAATTAATTATAAAAAGCCAGCTAACAAAACCTTTAAGCGAGTATAAAGCAATCTCGCCTCATGTGACTGCTGCTGAAAAAATGCTTAAGCTTGGAATGCCAATAAGGCCCGGGATGCTTGTTGAGTATTATGTTGCAGAGTCAAGAGAAAAGAAAAAATTGGTTAGAGAGAGAATAAAATTGCCCGATGAAGAAGGAGAGTACGATATAAATTACTATATAGATCACCAACTTGTTCCA
>JAWAAV010000084.1:687-3108 GCA_038884935.1 Candidatus Pacearchaeota archaeon | reverse complement strand
ACATGAATCACAACATCTTGACTATCAAAAGCTTTTCCATCACTTGCTTTAAAAGTTATAACATAATCTCTTCCTCCTGTATCTCCTTGTGTTGAGTTTGGTGTCCATGAGAATAATCCTGTAGTTGGGTTGAGTGTTGCGTTTTGTGGCAGATTATTAGCAGAATAAGTTATAGGATCATTATCTAAGTCAGTTGCAGTTAATTGAAATGAAATGTTTTGTCCTTCATCAACATTTTGCGGAGTTGTAATATAATCTAAAACAGGAGGCTCGTTTGGTATCGGATTGCTTCCTCCACCTCCTCCACCACAACCATAAAATAATCCACTGCCTAATGCAAATGCAAAAGGAAGCAGTTTTCTCTTAACAGAACTACTAATTCTTCCTAATAATCCTTTTTCTTTTCTTTTCACTATTTTCGATTCAAGACTTGATTCAAGATTCATATTTTTTACAAGATTTTATAGTATTTAAATCTTTTGTTTTGTTACTACTACTGAAAAGTTATTTTAAATTGAATGCCTTAGAATAAACTATAAAAACACAGAATTCGATAAATTATAAAATAAAAGAGGAAAATGGAAAAAAAAGATTCTAAGATATCAAAAATAGTCTCTAAAAGCAAGAAAGACTTTCCAACACTTAAGTTAATAAACGAGAAAGAGATAGCTATGGATTTTGCAGTAAAAGCTTATGAAAAATTTAACAAAATGATAAAAAGCATTATTCTTTTCGGAAGTCAAATAAAAGGTACTGCTAAATCAAGTTCTGATATAGATATAATGATACTAATTGATGATGCTTCAATTCAATGGGACGAAGAGCTTATCGCTTGGTATAGAGAAGAGCTTTCAAAATTAATTGCAGCAAATCCTTACCAAAAAGAGCTTCATATTAATTCTACAAAACTAACAACCTGGTGGAACGACCTCTTAAAAGGCGATCCAGTTGTTTTAAACATAGTTCGTTATGGTATTCCATTAATAGATTTCGGAGGATTTTTTGAACCATTAAAAATATTAATGCAACAAGGAAAAATAAGACCTACTCCAGAAGCAATTTATGCCTGCCTTCAAAGAACTCCTTATCATATCGGAAGAAGTAAAGCTGCTGAACTAAATGCAATAGAAGGTTTATACTGGGCTTTAGTCGATTCTGCTCATGCAGCTCTTATGGCAGCGAAACAAATGCCTCCGTCGCCAGAAAATATTCCTGTACTTTTAAAAGAAATTTTTGTAGATACTGGCAATTTAAAAAAAGAACACATAGACACATTTAATCAAGTTATGGTTCTTCATAAAAAAATAATAAACAAAGAGATTTCTGATTTAAAAGGCGTTGAAATAGATATGTGGCAAGAAAAAACAGAAAAGTTTGTTCAAGAAATGACTCGATTAGTTAATGAAGTTCTAAATCTGTAAAAATAAAAATCAATCGAGTTCGTGTTTTTAAAAAGCAAAGAAAAGATTTAAATTAAAAGTTTAGCAATCAATTCGTTTTCAATCAATTGTAACATTAAATTCTAAAAACTCAAACAATTACTTTTTATTTTTGTGTTAATGCATAAAGTATGTCAAACAAAGCATCATTACTGTTTCCTATTTCTCCCTTCATTTCGTTGGCCATGATTTCAAAATAACAGCGGACTTTTTTATCATTATCATTAAGCTCTTTGTCAAATTCTTCTTTTAAATTCTGAAGTTTAGGTAATACAACATCTCTTAGTGCATAAGAGGTGCTTCTGCTTGCAAGTCTTTTGAAAAAACCTGCAAAAGCCTTAACTTCGGGATCTTTTATACGTTTCTCTTTTTCTTCTATTATTTTTATAGCAGATAATTTTATAGCTTGTGAAATTTTACTAATTTGTCCTCTTTGACCGTTTGTTCCTGCTTCTTCGTAACTCCTAACTAAGTTGCTTAAATCATAGTAACTCTTATGTAGATTATGTAGATTGCCTAAATCTTCATATTCCTTAGTAATATTTTTAGGAGGTCTCGTGTTTGATATAAATTCTTTAAGATTTTCTGGATTAATTCCAGAAATTATAGATTCTAAATTATCATCTTTTTCTAAAAATTTGCCTAGTTTTTCCCTTGAGCCAGAATACCATGCTAGAATAATTCTCCACATATCTTGATTATGAAGATAATCTATCTCTGTCCCATTTTCTACATCTCTTTCAAATGTTGCATTCTCTCTGCCAAATAGTTTATGAATCTCTTGTGCTTTTTGAAGAAGTTTATCATAAACATCAGGGTTATTAAAATATAACCCTCCTGTCCTCTTTCCTTGCTCTAAGATTTCTCTAGCTTTCTTGTACTTTTCGTAAAGCTCTCTAAATTTGTTTATTTTATTTTTGCTCTCATCAGTAAGATTAGCAGGTTTATTTTTACTTTTTGAGTTCTTATTATCTTTTCCCAG
>JAWAAV010000084.1:0-677 GCA_038884935.1 Candidatus Pacearchaeota archaeon | reverse complement strand
TGCTCTAAGATTTCTCTAGCTTCCTTGTAGTCTTTGTAAAGCGTTCTAAAACGACTAACTTTTCCTTTATTTTTTGAGTCTTTATTATCTTCTCCCATTTTAACTTGTCTTTTGTTACTATTGTTAAGTAAAGACACTTTATAAATCTTTCTATTTTCAGGTTTTTGTTGCTTCACGTTATTTGTTATTATCGTCTTGTCTTGAGGTTTATTCTTTTCGCCACTTTGATATTCTTTTTCCCGTGGTTTTCTACTATATTTTTTTCTAATTCTTTCCCTTTTTCTTGCTTTTTCCCTCGCATTTTCTCTTTCTAATTGTTCTTTTACTTCTTGAGCACTAATTTTATATATTTGATAACAGAACATATCAAAACCTCCTTCCCTATGAACTGAGTTATAACATCTTTCTAACTCTCTTCTATTTCCAGAAATTCCCCATACATTTTTATTATCAATTAAAACAAACTTTCCCTCGAGCCCCATATTGACAAGAGAAGGGTGTATTTTCTCAAAATAGAGTGCATTAGCTCTTGCTAATTTTCTTCTCTCATTATCCCTTTTACTTTTTTCTTCATCACTTAAACTGCTTTCTAACCTAACCATATTAAAAAATAAAGAATTGTCTATATGAAGTTTTTTAGACAAAAGTAGTTACACAAATCTAATTAACTAAAATAT
>JAWAAV010000083.1:0-3109 GCA_038884935.1 Candidatus Pacearchaeota archaeon | reverse complement strand
CATAACTATAGAACATTTAAGACAAGGTTTAGACAATTTACACAAACATCATTATATAAGAAAAGCCAACGGACAATACGAACGTGATATAAAATTGCCTGAAAGTGATGAGATAAGAGCCTGTTATAAAAGAATTATGCAAGCATATAATGCTGGAAAAGTAGTTATGCCAAATCAAACAGAGCAAGAGATACTTGATAATATTAGAAAACTAGAAAATCTACTCCCTGATGAAAGAGTAAATTTAGAAGAACGTATATGCATTTTGATTCAAGACCTCCCAGATAATCATCCTCTTATAATAGCATATAATAAAGTTAAAGAAAGTTTAGGAGGTAGGTAAAATGAATGGATTACTTAAAAAAATATTTGGATTTATAAGAAGAGAAGGAAAAGATAAACAAGAGCAAAAAGAAATAGTAATTTATATTTCGGATTGTCTTAGTCAAAGAGAAAAATTGACGAGAGCAGAAGAGCAATTTTGGGAAGAAAACCCTCAAACACCGTTACATTTTGTTAGTGGAGAAGACGAAACTTATTTTTTTCAAGACGATGAAACACGAAAAAAATTTGAAAGAATTTTAAAAAATTTAGGAGTAAATTATGCTTTAAAAAAACCTGTGGAACCAAAAAGAAGAATACCTCCAAAACTTAAAGAAAGCGGCTTTAACAATAATGCATCCCTACAAGGCTTCATCTGTGGTTATAATTCTATAGAAGAAATTATTGCATGTGATACAAGAGAACTTGAAAAAATAGGCGGAAGCTTTGAAGAAATTGCAGATAGAATGGAAGAGTTAGTAAATTATGCGAGAGAAAAGAAACAGATACTAAGAGATGAAGAGCAAAGCGAATGGATAGAGCCGGTTTTTGAAAGATTTAAGAGAAAGTATGGTAGCTTGAATGGATTTAGCCCTAAAAGGAATCCAAAAGCTTGGCAAAAATATATGCAAGAATGGGCAGAAAGAATGGCCCAACACCCAAAAACAAGATACGATGAAAAAGTTTCTGTTTTGCAAATAATAGAAACAAGAGGCTTTCAAGAATGCCCTTTTAAAGGTTGTGAAACATACTGGAATGAAGAAGTCATAATCTATAACCCAAAAACTAAAAAAATCTTAATAATAAACAGAGGAACAGTTCATTTGGCAAGAATTCATCATTTGCTTGAAAAAGGCAACGAATACGGCATAACTGCAAGAGAGTTTTATGAAAATTTTATGCCAAATAAATCAGGAGAGAGAAAATGAATGAAAGAGAAAAACTAATTAAAACACTTGTAAATAGAATATTCTATTTTAAAACTTTTGAAAGAATAAACGCTCCTCGTCCTTTTTTAAAACATCAAAGAGAAGCAATAAAAAAAGCAAGAAGAAAATTAAAGGGATACGAAAGGAAATATGGAAAAATCTCGGAAACCGAAAAAAGAAATATTTATTTAGAATATCTTAACGAATTACTCGGAGATATAATTTTATCACAACTAAAACCTTCTTGTGAGAACTGCGTACATCTATACGAAAGAAATCCATGGCAAGGAGACGAAGAATGTGATAAAAATTTAGAAATCGGAGAAAATGCTTCTGATTCTAGAATTGAAACTCTTTTAAACGATTCGCTAGAGATTATGGAAAGGGGTTGCTCTTTATATGGTAAAAGACCGGAAGAAATGAGTTCGTCAACTAATTGTAAGTATTATTCTCCTATTTCAGAGAATGCAGAAGAATACGATAAGAGACTTGTAGAAGTACAGGTCAGAATTATTAAAGAAATGATGAAAACTTCTGCACTGTAGGATTTGGTATAAAATAAAGTTAATAATTAAATATAAAAAATTTATGCTGATAATAGCTCTAAAATGAGCAGTCAAACTAAAGAATTATTTGAAGTATTAAGGCAACGCGCCCGTTTAAAAGGCGCTCCTTATTCAGACAAAGAACTTGAAGAACTAGTAAAAACAATAAATCCCCACTCCCATTCATTATATTATATAGGAAGTATAAGTTTTCAAGATATAAATTTGATTACTTATTTTTAGAATGGACTTGCAAAACCGCGTTAGTTGTTAAAGGAAGAGAAAAAGATAATAAAACAACACGCTACGCAATTTTTTATTTCGGCATAAACGAAACAGGCTTAATAAAAGATCTAAAGGGCTGGTATTTTACTTCAAAATCTGATAATTGTAATAAAGGAGGATTAGAAAGAAAAGTAACAATTATTTCTGCTAATAATCCTGCAACAATTAAAGAAGAAATGTTGCTCCAAGAAATTATAATAGATGCTCTTAATTCAGAAATAAATTCGTTAGACAATTAATAAAATGAAAAAATCATTTTTTAAAAAAATAGACGGTTTTTTTAATTCTATAGATAAAACTCTTGACTTGATTGAAGAAACAAGAATAAACCCCATTCCTTATAACAATTTAGAAGATATTCTTTTCGGTACAATGACTGCCTTAACATTTCTTACATCGATTTATGGTTTAAAAGGAGAGTTAAAAAGTTTAGAAGGAAACATTGTTTATACAGGAGCAGTAGTTTCACTAATCGCGGTTTTTGGTTATAGAATAAAAAGATATTATGACGAGTTTAAAAGGCGTGGCAAGATCTATTAGTTTTTATTTTTAAAATATTTTCCCTTTAAAGTTAATTTTATTAACCTAGTCCTCCTGGTATATGTGTATGGGTTTGCAGATATCAGAAATAGTACCAAGAAAAGCTATTCAGTTTTCAGATTTAAAGGGAAAGGTTATAGCAGTAGATGCTTCTAATATTATCTACCAATTTCTTTCAACAATAAGACAGCCAGATGGCACTCCATTAAAAGACAAGCAAGGCAGAATTACCTCGCATTTGTCTGGCCTCTTCTACAGAAACATTAATCTTTTACAAGAAGGGCTTAAACTAGTTTATGTTTTTGATGGCGAAATGCCAGAACTTAAAAAAAAGACAATCGAAAAACGGCTTGAAACAAAAGCACAGGCTCAAGAAAAATATGAACACGCACTAAGTGAAGAAGACCTTGAAGCTATGAGAAAATATTCCCAACAATTAACTCATCTAACACCAGAAATAAAGCAGGAAAGCATAGAACTGCTTGAAGC
>JAWAAV010000082.1:0-3113 GCA_038884935.1 Candidatus Pacearchaeota archaeon | reverse complement strand
GTCACCTTAAATAAGAGTTTTAACATCCTTATATGTTTTCCTTGCTTCCAAAAATTAAATGTAAGAAATCTGTTTCTTTATCCCAAAAATCTTAACTTACCGGGTCTTGGCTCGTAAATTTGCCCACTTTCTAAAAGTTTTTGTATTTCTTGGTTTATTATTTGAGGGTCTGCCTTAACATTTATTATAATTTTATCAGCATCTATTCCTCCTTCTGTCTCAGCATTTTTTATCATCTCGAGTATTTTGTCTTTAAGCTCTTTTGCCTCTTCCTTGCTTATTTCTTTAGGCTTTTCTGCCTCTAATTCAAGTTTTCTTAAGAGAAGATATCTCGGATCAACAGGCTTTAAAATTTCTGGCAAGATATAAATCTCATTATTAAACTGTCTCACTAAACCAATAACAACCAGTGTATTTCCTTGCTCAATTCCTTTAAATCTTTCAACATCGTCTCCGAATGCTTTTATTTTAATTTGTCCAGAAGCATCGTCAATCGTAAAAGAAAGATATTTTTTCTCCCCTTCTGAAACATATTTTTCTATAACATTCGCAACAACATTCACCCTTACAACTTTTTTTTCGCCTATTTCTAAAAAATTTAGTTTTTCATTATCCGTTACAGGTTTTCCGCTAAGAATATCTCCAATTCTTAGCTTATAGGCAGTGGCTCTTTCTTTTATTTCTGGCATTTTAAAGTTTTCTTTTATTTAGTTCTTCAATTTTATTATTTAATTCTTTTGATAAATCTATATTTAAAAGTTTAGAAAGTATCATAGATTCAAGAATTACATCACAAACCTCTTCTTTCAAGTTTTTATAATTAAATTTTTCTGGTCTTGCTTTTTTATTGAATATTTGGCTTGATAATTCTCCAAGCTCTTCCATTATATGTATCAAAGATATTTCTTCATTAAGTTCAAAATTTTTAATTTTTGCCCTTTTCTCTGCGAATTCTGCAATTCTTTTTTGTATTTCGTTTATATCGTTTATCATTTTACATCCTTTGTATAAATCCTTTTTTTGGATGGAATATATCCCCAGAAATTGTAAGTTTATCTATAGCATCGTCTATATCTTTATCTTCTATTTTTCCTTGAAGTTCTTTTTTTAATTCTTCAATTGGAATAAGTTTTCCGAGTCTTGTTTCAAGCTTTGATAAAGTGTCTCTTACTAACATAATTCTTCCTCTTTGACTGGAACTAACACCAGTTACAATTCTATCTATATCAAAACTTTTTGTTTCATAATCGTAACCAACTTGCACAAGATAGTATTTCATTAAATCAATTGCAACTTTGGCATCTTTTCTTGAAACTATTTCACTTAATCTCGCCCTAGCACATGCTTCGCTTAATCTTATCAATGCTTCTAACTGTCTAGCGGAAATTGGTAAAGGTTTTGTTATCTGATCTGCTGCTACGGGCATATTTCTCAAATCGACATAAAATTTCTTTATTTCTGAAATTGCTTCGTCACTAAGTTTAGGTTGTATTTTTTGTTTGGAGTATGCAATATATTTTCTAAACAAATTAAGGTCAATGGTAGTTCTTGAACCAGATTCCTTATGCTCTTGTAATACATGGCTTGCAATAGCGTCATCCTTACTTCTATCAGGAATATCTTTCATAATAAATATAACATCAAATCTATTAATTAAAGTTGGAGGGATATCAATTTGGCTTGCAACTGTTTGATAAGGATCAAATCTTCCAAATTTTGGATTAGCTGCTGCAAGAACTGAGGTTTCTGCTCTCAAAGTTGCCTGAACATTAGCTTTGCTTATTGTAACTGATTGCTGTTCCATTGCTTCGTGCATAGCACTTCTGTCTTGGGAATCCATTTTATCCATCTCGTCTATACATACTATTCCTTTATTAGACAAAACCATTGCTCCAGCTTCTAAACTCCAACCGCGCAAAAACTCATCTCTAACAACTGTTGCAGTAATTCCTGCTCCACTAGCAGATTTTCCAACAACATACCTTCCTTTTGGCGCAACTCCGGAAATAAACTTTAGTATCACTGATTTTGCAACTCCCGGATCTCCAACAAGAAGAACATGAAAGTCTCCTCTTACTTTTGTGCCATCTTTTTTTACCTTCTTAACTCCTGAAAATAATTGTAAAACCAATGCTTTCTTAACTTCCTCGTAACCATATATAGAAGGAGCAATACTTCCTGCGAGTTTATCAAGTATGTTTGGATCAGCAGCAAGCTCCTTAATCTGTCTTTCATCTTCTTCTGACATATCCAATTCTTCAAAAGTTTCTTCCAAAGGGATAACATTATTTGCTTCTATTGCAATATCATATCTTGTTGATATTCCTCCAGACTCCATAACTTTTGGAATTTCTTTAAGTATTCCAATTACCATTACCCTGCTCCCCGGGGTGCTTTTCTCTTCCATCTTTGGTTCTACAAGATCTTCTTTTAAAAATACAGAAATTCTCCTTGGTTGTTCTCCACCTACTAAGCTTTCAGGACTTTCTTCTATAACAAGTCTTTGTGCATCAACCATATCTTTTCCTATAAGCTTAAAATCCCTTCTTCTGCCACACGAACATCTTGAAGGCTCTCTAAACTTTGAACCTACTTGCAATACAGAAATCAAACTTCCACAACTAGGACATTCAAACTTTGCATTAACTACTTGTGGTCTGACTTCGCTTGCTTGTCTTACAATTCCTTCTATTTGGACAAGCTTATTGAGATGCCTCGCTCTTAAGTTACGAATTTTCTCTGTAAAAAATTCAGGAAGATCTTTAAATCTAATTCTCGGATTTGTAACAAGCTCTGACTCGTGTAAAGCTACTTCTAAAATTTGAATTCCTTCTTCAGGTTTATTTATAATTAATTCAGAAATATCTGGAGAAAAGCTTGCCAACTCATTAAAATTTAAGAAAACAATATTTCCTTCTTTTACACTTCCACCTATTTCTTTTTTATAATAATTAAAGAACCTCTTTGCTTCTTGAATTAAATCCTCACTTTTTTTCTCTTCTGGCATAAAAACTATAAAAGAAATTTCTTTATATTAATTTCTATACACCAAAGTATAGTAAAAATATAATATATATTAAATAAAATTTGATTAGTTTAACTTCTATAATATA
>JAWAAV010000081.1:0-3206 GCA_038884935.1 Candidatus Pacearchaeota archaeon | reverse complement strand
AATAAAAGAAGGGTCTTTAAACATGTTGGGTAATTTCAGCGTTTTGTATCCCCCGATAGATTGGTTTTTAAAGTAATCCAGTTCAATGTGGAAAGGATTTTTCTTGTTATCGGGGTGGTAAGAACTATTCCCTTTAAAGCGGATGCCCACGCTGTCATAGGTAATGCCTTCAAAAATCAATCTGGCAGGAATACAGGAATCTGAATCTAAGTTCATCAGAGAGTCGAGGATTTGATCCCAGTTTGAATGATAAAAGTGAATATCCATCGATTTTACCGTATCGAACCGGTAAATGTCTTGCGAAAAAAGCTGATTATTCAAGATAAACAAAACAGCTAATACATAAATATATTTCATTTTCAATAATTTAAGACGGCAGAATTTCCCTGTGTTCATCCCTGATATATTTGGAGGGGATACGGTTGGAAGGGGTTTCATAGTCCCAGATCACATTGGTAATCCACCATCTTCCTTTGTCATAAATCAGATGAATGCTGTTAATTCCTCTTTTTTTAGTATCATAACCCTTGCTTTCAGAAGAAATGAAAACCTGAAAAACATGAGCAATATTTCCAAAGATTTCTGTTGTTTTGTTAAATTCCATTTCATAAAACGAGCTTTCCATAAATTTTCTGTCTGCCAGATTAATGTATTCGTCAATTGTCAACGTTACGGCACTGTGAGTATTGGCCGTGTAATAAATGCCTGTCAGGGTCGCTCCGGGAATGAAAAGATTTTTAAACCTTTTCCAATCGCGTACTTCACCAGCTTCGCCAGAAATGATTTTCACCAATAGCCTGGTCATGGTATCGATGGCTTGGAGCTGTTTACTGTCATTTTCCTTTTTGAGTTTTTCTTTTTTGTTTTCAGAACAGGATGAACACAGAAGTAGAAACCCCATTGTGATAAGTATGAGATTTTTCATAAAATTCAGGATTTTGACCCAAATAAAAAGTTTTTTGCCAAATGAAAGATATGAATTTATCTTTGAGCGAAAAACATTTCCATGAATAAAATCATTAACGAGTTTTTGAATCAGAAACATATTGCCATAGCAGGCGTTTCCAGAAATAAAAACAAATACTTTACAAAAACATTTATAAAAACTATTTATTATTTCAAATTATACTATGTTAGGCCACAAATTAAAAAGAGGTTTGAAAATTATATTAATTATTTTCTTCTTTATGGCAGTTTTTCTTATAATTTACTCTTATTTTTCAATAAATTTTCAAGTTTCATCACTAAAAAAATTAGTCACCACAATTCAAGTAGAAATTAACTCATTAATTTTAGGTTTAAACAAAATTTCTTCTATTGTTCTTACAGAAACCATTTGGATATTGATATTCTTCGCTTCTGCTGTAATAGCCATAAACTATTTATTAAACTGGTATTTTATAGAAAGAAAAAATGCCTTAATTGACGAACTTACAGAAATTTACAACAGGAAAGCTATGAAAATCTGGTTAAGAAAAGAGATTGCAAGAGCAGAGCGTTTTAAACATCCTTTAAGTATTGCTATGATAGATATAGATAATTTTAAAACTTATAATGACAGGCAAGGACACTTAAGAGGAGATTGGCTTCTTAAAACAATAGCAAAAATATTAAAAGAAAATACACGAGAAATGGATTTTGTGGGAAGATATGGCGGAGAAGAATTTATAATTATATTCCCAGAAACAGAACACGAGGAGGCAGTTAAAGTAGCAGAAAGAATAAGAAAAAATATTGAAAATACAAAATTTCCTGGTGGTGAGACTCAACCAAAAGGCAAAATTACGATTAGTATAGGTTTAATAACTTTCCACAAAGATTTCATAGAAAATAAAATGATAGAAGAGGCAGATAAACTTTTATATAAAGCAAAAGCTAGTGGAAGAAATATACTTATACGCAAAAAATATAATTAAAATAAATCCATCAAAATATAAATTTTATATAAAATAGTTTTTTCACTTATTTTTTGTATTAGAATTCTCCTAAACCTCAATTATTTTTCCTTCTCTGCCAACATTAATAACTTTCGTGTTCCCTATTTTTTCTTCAAGCCCTGCTGTCTCGTGGATATGACTATGTATAAGAAAGTTAGGCTTAAACTTTTCGATTGCTTTTTTTATACTTTCACTTCCAGGCACTCCTGAAACCTCGCAAACTCCTCCTTTTACATGCATATGTGTAACCATTATTTTTTTCTTCACATCTTTCAAAGCGTCATTTCCTTGCTTTAATGTATCAAACAATTCTCTTTCTGATGTGTCAAAACCCAAAGCCCCGCCAGCCCCAAAAATTCCAACATCCTTATACTTAATAGAGTATCCATGAATGTTTTTCATGCCATAAAGCTCTGCCATAAAATCAATAGTCGCAAACGAATCATGATTTCCCGGAATTAATAAAACTTTTTGCTTCTTATCCTGAAAGGGCTTAAGCAAATTTTTGCTTTCTAAAGGCGAAGTAATGTCCCCACACAAAATGATCAAATCTACTTTTTCTTTTTCTGCTTTTTCAGCAAGCCTTTTTGTCAGGCTTGTATCTCCATGAATATCACCTGCAGCTAAAATCCTGAGTTTTTTCTCTGTCATAAAAATATTAATTTAAAACAACATATAAAGCTTTTGGTTACCACTAAAAAGTTTTAAAAATAATAATATGTTTAGATTCTTATGGCAGAAAAATACTTGCTTAATCCTAATGAATACACTAATCGTGAAATTTACTATGAATACGGGCCAGAACAAATCAAGAAAATCCTGTTAGCAAGAGGTCTGACATTAGGGGATTTAGAAAAATTTGGTCATTGTGAGTTTTTAGATAATAATTGTCTTGAACTCAAGATATTCGAGGCCGCAGAAACGCTAAAGCAAAGAGGCATTCATGATTTTTCATCTTCCCTCATCTCTATGATTCTTTTTTTTAATACATGGTCTCCAGAAACCTCTGTTAAAAATAGCCATAGAATTTTACGTAGGCTGTTAAGAATGTTTGGAAGCGAAGCCAAACATAAATCACAAAAGTATGACATGACAATTACTACAACTCAAATATTAAGAGAGGTAACAGGAAACTACTCTGGAAATTTGTATGAAGCGAGAGAATATTGGGGAAATTTTGTCCCTTCGGATACAGACTTTCAAAAAAGTGTAAGGCTACCTATACCCTTACCAAATCTTGAAGGATTCTGCCTGCCTGAAGAGGCTGCT
>JAWAAV010000080.1:0-3208 GCA_038884935.1 Candidatus Pacearchaeota archaeon | reverse complement strand
CCCCTTTATATAATTATTTAAATCTTAGTATATTAAAATGTTTAGGGCCTATAGCTCAACCTGGATAGAGCAACCGGCTTCGGACCGGTTGATAGGGGTTCAAATCCTCTTAGGCCCATTTCATACTCCGCAGCGAGAAGGTCCGCAGTAAAACGAGGAACCGCGTAGCGAGAGAGGATGAAATTAGAAAAGAGGGCAAAATGGAAATAAGAAAAGCTACACTAAAAGACTTGAAAGATATTTTAGCACTAAGTATTCAAGAGGAGAGATATTTTAAGAGAAAAGAGAAAGAAGACATTTATGCAATGAAAGACAAAAAAAGTATTGCTCAACTAATCAAAGAAAAATTAACCAACAAAGACAAAATTATATTTATTGCTGTAAAGGACAGCAAGACAATTGGTTTTTTATTTGGGGGAATTTGGAAAACTCCTGCATACGAAATAGCCAAAAAAGGAGTTTTAGATGATGTTTTTGTAATAAAAGAACATAGAAATCAGGGAATAGGAACAAAACTAATAAAAATGTTTTTTGAATGGCTAAAAGAAAAAAATGTAAAGTACTGCTTGCTTTATGTTTCTCGAAACAATAAAGAAGGGTTAAAACTTTATCAGAAATTGGGATTTGAAATAAATTATTTTGAAATGTTAAAGAAACTAAAATGAAAACAGACAAAAAACTTTTTACAGGAATAGCCACTTTAACAGGCACGATAATCGGAGCGGGTTTTTTAGGAATTCCGTATGTTGTTGCTAAAAGTGGATTTTTATTTGGGCTTTTACATATGATTCTTATTTCTCTTGTTATGCTTATCGTAAATTTAATGATTGGAGAGATTTGTCTGGCAACATCTGCAATCCATCAATTACCAGGCTATGCTTCAAAATACCTCGGCAGAAAAACAAAACTGATAATTTTTTTGGCTTCTATATTTGGGCTTTATTCTGCTTTAATTGCATATTTGCTTGGTGAGGGAGAAAGTTTAAGTTTTATTTTTTCTGGAACTTCTGATTATAACTTGCTTGCAGGAATTATTTTTTGGCTTGCTGTTGCTTTTATTTCTGTAAAAGGCATAAGAAGGTTTAAGAAAATTGAACCCTTGGGAGTTATTGCGGTTTTTGTTGTAACACTTGTGTTTGGAATTTTTTCTTTTAATAAACTTGATTTTAGAAACTTAAGCTACATAAACTATAAAATGTTTTTTTATCCGTTTGGGGTTGTGCTTTTTTCTTTTCTTGGAACTTCTGCTATTCCAGAAATGAGGAGAGTTTTGATGAAAAATGAAAAGTTGATGAAAAAAGCAATTATTATTGGAAGTCTTATACCTTTGGTTGTTTATACTTTGTTTGTTATTGTTGTTCTTGGTTTATATGGAGAGGGCGTTTCTGAAATAGCCACAATTTCGCTAGGCAAGGTTGTAACTTTACTCGGGATTTTTACAATGTTTACTGCTTTTCTTGCTTTAAATCTTGCTTTGCAAGATACTTATAGATTTGACTTTGAACTTAAATCAAAAACTGCTTGGTTGCTTTCTACTTTTTTACCTTTAATTGCTTTTATTTTTATAAGAATTTTTAATCTTGCTAGTTTTGTCAAGATATTAAGTTTAGGAGGGACTATTTCTGGAGGAGTTATGGGAATTACAATGATAATTATTCATGAAAAATTAAAATCGTTAAGATTAAGAAGGAAAATGGAAAGAAGGCCGGAGTTTAGAGTTAATGTACATCCAGTATTAAAAGTTCTTATGGCAATATTGTTTATAATAGGGATTGTCTACGAATTTCTCTAGAATAAAAAACAAACGCATCAAAGTTGAGAAAAAATTAAGAAGAGAATTTTGCTTAAGAAAACAGATAAAAATATTTTGGAAGAAATATCATTAGAGAAATTTGATTAAAGTAATTGAGGAAGTGTTAAAAAATACTAATGTTTCCTTTGATTATTAATGGACAAGGAATCATAAATAAAGCCTATTATAAATCCTTACTTATAATTTAGTTTAATTAATATCTTTGCAAACTTTCTCTACAAAAACCTTTAAAAATACAATTTCTATAAAATTAAGATGGCAAAAGTAAGAATAAAATTAAGTAGTGCAGATATAAATTCTTTAAATGCTATTTGTAATTCTATTAAAGAAATTGCTTCACAATCAGGGGTTATTATAAGAGGCCCTATTCCTTTGCCAACAAAAAAACTAAAGATTACAACAAGAAAAAGCCCGTGCGGTTCTGGTTCATCAACTTTTGACAGGTTTGAGATGCGGATACATAAAAGAGTTATTGATATGCCTGCAAATGAAAGGGTGTTACATGCTATAATGAGGACACCTATTCCAAGAAATATCAATATAAAAATAGAAATGAAAGATTAAGACTTTTTTAATAAATTAATATTTACTAACTTAGCTTTACTTAAGAAAAAATAAAAAGAAAACGTGTGTTGCTCCCGTATGTTCTAAAATTATTAAACAGATTCAAAGAATTTTTCAAAATCAGGATATTCTATCAGAATTTATAAAGGGTCTTTGATTATTATTTAATATGAGACCTGAAACTTCATTAGCAATAATTTTATCCTCGGTATTGTTTTTTGTTTCTATATCTGTAGGTATATTAGAAGGAGACAATATTTTTTCGAAAGAAGCATTAATAAATATTGGGATATTTTTATTTTCTGCAACATTTGCGGTGTTATTTACAGAGTTTATATTAACACCGGTTTTAGATTGGATGCGAAGGGGATTAACATTGGAAGAAGAGGAAGAAAGTGTGGGATAAATAAAGCCTCGTTGGGTTGAGGTTAAGCCAACATTATATTTTCCCCAGCCTAAGACTTCTGCTCCAAGAGTAAATTTTTCTTGAGTTTGTTGTCCAAGATAAGAAATTCCTTTTGAGATGTAATACAAAGGAAGCTGTTCGGGTCTTCCTTTAAATGGATGTATTTTTTCTTCAAACGGCAAGTTTTCAAAATCTTGGGCTTTCCTTATGGCGATGTATTCCCTTGCCATCTCAGGAGTGGGAGTTGTTTCGTATCGATGTATAAATTCTGCAATATACTCTTTGTCTTTTTTCGTGAATTCTTCATTATTCTTTAATTTCTCAATTTCTTTTGCTTTCCAACAAAAATACATCCGCCTACCATCTTATTTCCTCCTTACAAAATACTCAAATTGAAGGAAATTATCGACCATTGTTCTTGATAC
>JAWAAV010000079.1:0-3296 GCA_038884935.1 Candidatus Pacearchaeota archaeon | reverse complement strand
GCTTTTTCAACCATAAGGTAAGCAAACTTAACTTGTTTATATATCTTTCCACTTCGTTATACAATTCTTTCATATCAAAGAACCTCTTAATATTAAAAGGATAATTAAGTTCCATAAAACCTGTTCCATTTATAATTTTATCATCAAAAAATCCTTTTACTTTTATTGGGCCCTCCCAATAGTTTATACTACCAAACAAAACTTCTTGATTATCTAAAAAAACACTGCATGACAGATCTATATTTTCTTTTAATTTTATTCTCCATTTGAGGGGATATTCCATACTAGTTATTTTGCTTTCCCATATTTTCTTACCATGTCTAAGTTCAAAATTTTCATAAAATTTTTGTTTTCCATTTGGATAAATAATACTTAATAATTTTTTCTTATTACTTTCAAAAAAGTATTCAAAAATCATAAGTTCAACATTATTATCAAGTTGAATAGAAAACCAGCTCCATTTATCTTTTGCATATTTTTCATTAGCCCACTGATGGTCGTGCCAAACTTTTCCAGAAACATCTAAAGATTTACCATTAATTTTAATTTCTCCTTTTGCTTCTAAATCTGTTAAACTGTAGTAATAAGATTTTCTTTTTCCATAATTAATAAATCCGTTCCCATTAATAAGCAAAGGTTTTTTCTTAGAAATCAAAGACAATTTTAAGATATCTGTTTCAATTTCGTATATATTGTTTCCTGCTTTTTCAATTCTAAAATTTTTTATCCCGTCTAAATCAAAAAAATAACCGCTTGCTTTTAATTTATTGTTTTTGAAACTATCTTTTTTTAAAATAACATAAGGTACAATTTTTGAAACTCTTCTTTTATTTTTTATGTCCACAAAAAGGAAATGCAAAAAAAACATTTCTCTTACAGGAATTTTTAAAAAAGGAATCTTAACTTTGTCTGGCCTTATTCTGAATAAACACAGCATAAATGCATAAAGATTATTTTTGCTATCCTTAAGATTGCCATTAAAATACCACCATTCTAAAAACGAGGAATGTTTTCCTTCATCTCTTGGCAAATTTATCTTTTTCATTAAACTTATAACTAACTTTGTATTTAAATTCCTTTTTTGTTAATTCTTTTTATTTTTCTGGAATTCTCAAATCTTCCACTTCTTCTAATTCGATAGGTTCTTCTACAATCACAGGTTCTCTACCTTTTTTCCTCTTAGCTTTTTGCGACATTTTTCAAGATGCCCTCGCCGGGATTCGCACCCGGGTTTCAAGCGTTCTCTATTGCCAGCTAAAGAATAAAAATTCTCGCTGACTGAATAAAAAATGCCTGTCTCAAGTGAGACAAAGGTATCGTCTCATCGACTACTCCCACGGCTTCGAGAGGCTCGCGTCCTTGGCTGCTAGACGACAAGGGCTGAGCGAGTTCACGAGACAATTTTTCTCGTTAATATAACGAGTGGGCTCGCGAACAAGAGCGAGTTCACGAGGCATTCTTTCTATATTATGTATTATTTCGAGTGGGCTCGCGAACAAGAGCGAGTTCACGAGGCAATTTTTCTTTTATATTATCTTGGATGAGCTCGCTGATTATATAAGTATAGAAAGATATAAAAAACTTGCTTTAACAAAAAAGAATATGCAATACACAAGATTAAATCCGAAAGAAACAGGAATTGACTCTAAAAGAATAAAAAAAGCAAGACAACTTTCAAGAATGTTTCCTCCAGGCACACAGGTATATGCTTATTTTTGGAATAATAAAACATTTTTGTTTAGCGATACTACTTTTTATGAGATATTAGAAAGTTTAAAAACAAATCCGGACTACAGGGATACATTCTTTAGTAGAACATACGAATTAAGAAACATAATTGATTATTAATTTAGAATTAATACAAAAATAATTTGAAAGATAAGATTTGTTAATAGATATGTGGAAATAAAAATTTATTATACTTTTAAATAGTCAGTTATTGCATCAAGATTTATTATTTATTTTAATTGAAAATTAATCTAAATATACATTAAAAGTGAATTAGAGTTAAAAGAAAAATTTTCTTTTTAATGAATTTTACCTATCGACTAGATTATTCATTATTAAGTCCTGCATGACTAAAAATTTTTATAATTCTTGCTCAGATCATGAGCAATACGAGAATTCCAAGCGTATTGCAGATCCATCCAATTATCGCAAGTCTTGAAGGCTTTATTTTTGTCAAGCCAGCAAGAATAATAACTCCTGCTTCATCTGGCAAAGGGCTTGCTATTAAGAATCCTGCAAAAGCATACATTAAATAAATTTTAATTTTATGTCCTAAGCCATAATCAATCATTCTTGACATTTCCTTAATTGCTTTTGTCTTTTGAAGCCTTTTAAATTCGTCCATAAAAGAAAATCTTATAAAACTAAATATTAACATGTCAGAAATCATAGCCCCAAATCCTCCCAAAACTGCTGCTAAAAATATGTTTTTTATTTCTAGTGTAATAAAAGCTCCTGCAGCAAACGGGCCTGTAAAACCGAATGAGAAAAACAAACCTGAAATAAAAGCTCCAAGATATCCCCACGAGTTTAAGCCAGCAAAAAATTCCCGAACAAAAGCCTGGCTAAAGATATAATAAGCAAGTATTACTGCAACAACTAAACCTAAAAGTTTCGGATACTTAAACTTTAACAATTTGCTTTGAATCTTAATAACCGCAGCTTCGAAAATCATACTATTTTAAAGAAAAAGAGATATAAAAATCTTTCAATTTAGTTTATTTAAAATTTTAAGTTTTGTTTTCTATTCTTTATAAAACTACTTTCTAAAACTTTAATTAATATCTTCATTTTTCAACAAGACAGTTACTTTCATAAATAAAATACAAAGATAGCCCTGCCAGGATTCGAACCTGGGTCTACCGGGTTCTCTAGTTTTTCTTTCACGTGTTTCTTCTCAAGGCGTTTCTTTTTAATAAAGCCTCCAGAGCCGGTAATACTTGACCGCTATACTACAGGGCTTCTAATAACAAAAATTATAAATAAATTAGACTATTAAATTTTATGTTTTTTATTAAAAATCTATTATGAGAAGATTATTTGATAGCGTATTATTAAAACCGGATTTAAAGTTTACTCCCATCACGAAATTTTTGAAAATGCAATTTTTGATTTTGTTGTTACTTCCAAAAACTTCTATTGCGCTACTGCTATAATTTCCAAAAATAGTATAGCCCTTACAATCAAGAATAGAATTGTCTGTTTTAATAAAAAAACAAGTGTCATTAGAACTTATATTTTTTTCTAATAGATATATTCCTTCGTTATTGAAAGTTCCGCAAGCACTT
>JAWAAV010000078.1:0-3300 GCA_038884935.1 Candidatus Pacearchaeota archaeon | reverse complement strand
TAATTAGCACTTTGATTGTTTCTTCATTTAAGAGATATAAGGAATTATTTTTTAGGTTAGTTGACAATTTAGAGATAGAAACATAATAATTATTAAATGTTTGATCGAGTAAGAAGTCGTTAAATCCTATTAAATTCAGATACAAATTTTTTCGCTTTCGTAACTGATATGCGAATAAGGTACAAATTTTTTCCATAATTTCTTCTTTAGAGTTTATACTTAGAGAGCTTATAATTCGTGCATCTTCACTTAAATCATCAATTTCTATATATCCATTTTTTATTTTATAATTTAAGAAGGTTTTAATGTCTGAATCTTTGATATCAAGGACATAATTACAATATCTTTTTAATGAATTAATAATATCATTGTTTTCAAATAGGAGATAAGTTTTCATTAATAACCTTATAAATTTGATTAATAAACTCAAATCTTGATTTGTTTTGTCTCAATATTTTTAGGTTTTTTTCCACCCTATACCTCATCTGATCCAAACTTAATCCAAGCATCTTAGCTGCTTCACTCTTTTTACCATTAGCTTTTTGGAGAGCCTTTTCTATTTCTTCAAGTTCAAGCATAGCTTTTTTGTATTCTATATCTGAAAATCCGCCTTTTTCAGAAAATTCTGATGTTTTTTTTGACTTTATTTCGTCTCTTATATGTCTTTCGGTCAAAATTTTATCACCGGAGAGTCTCGCCCTTGTACAGGAATCTAGAACCACTGATTGAAGTTCTCTGATATTTCCTGGCCAATCATAATTTTCGAAAATTGCATATACATCGGAATTAATTGTCTGAAGATTGGTTTTTTCTTTCCTTTTAAAGTGATTAAAAAAGTAATCTATTAATACTTTAATATCTTCTTTTCTCTCTCTTAGTGGTGGAATTTCAATTTTTATTCCGTTAATTCTCTGATAAAGATCTTCTCTAAACTTCTCGTCAGAGATCAATTTTTCCAGATTTTTATTCGTAGCCAGGATAAGCTGAAGGTCAAGTTTTTTACTCTGTGTGCTGCCTACCGGAGTAATAACTTTTTCATCTATAAATCTCATTATCTTCTTTTGCGTTCTTAAATCATAATCACCAATTTCATCCAGAAATAAAATACCGCCATTTGCTTCTTCAAATAAACCGGTTTTAGCTTTATCTGCACCTGTAAAAGCACCTTTTGTATAACCGAAAAGCTCGCTTTCAATTAATGTGTCTGTTAATTCAAAAAGTGAAAATTCTTTAAAGGGTTTGTTTTTACGGAGGGAATGTTTTCTAAAATATCTGACTGCTAAATTTTTACCAGTTCCTGTTTCACCTGTAATAAAAATATTAACCTCATCGCTATTTTCGGCTAAATCCTTCAATCGTTTTTTTAAGTAAATGATATGTGGACTTACTCCAACAATTTCGGAGTCATCATAATGCACCTCAAGATCCCGATTTACCCTATATAGTTCTTTGATTTTCTGGAACCTTTCAGCATAATAAGATAATCTGTTTCTCCATTCATTCCAGTTAAGATTCCTTTTGTTAATAAAATCATCTGCCCCTGATTTAATTGCATTAACAGTAATTTCTGTTTCTGTATAATTCGAGATAATAATAATCGGCAAGTCAGGATATTTATCTTTGATACTTTTTAAAAAATCCAACCCTTGAAGTTGATGCGGATTTTTTTCATCGAAAACAAGATCGAGCAAAACTAAATCAACATCAGAACTCAGTAGTTCATTTGCTTGATTTATTGATGTGGTATATGAGATTTGAAAATTTTTCAGGGCGATTAAAACTGAATTGATAAAATCCTGATTATCATCAATCAGAAGAATTTTGTAATGTTGGTTGCCCAAGTGGTAAATTCCTGTAAAATCTAACAATAATATGATTCACTTTTTCAATTTTATCAATACTCTCTCTAAAAAAATTTTCATCTCTATTAAGAAGTTCTTCTTCACTAAATTCACTCAAGTAACAAACATATTTATCAGATTCATTTACTTCTTTCTCAATTTCATTAAAATTAACATGATATTTCGATATTTTAATGTAGAACTTGTATTTAAGATATCTTGACTTAAATTTATCCCAATTTATTAATCCATTTTTAATGAAATTTTCCACATACTCCATATAATTAATATTCCCAGAAATAAACTGAATTGGTCCTTCACGTAAATAGTAAATTGTCCAGTTTAAGTATTCAAAAAGTGAATCTTCCCCGTGTGAGTGGAAAAAACTTTTCAGTTTTTCTTTTATCTCTTCTTCGGTAAAAAGTGGTTTTAAATCTTTATAATTACTATCTAATATTTTTTGCAGTCTATTTTTTAATGAGGAAAAATTTATAATATTAATTGAACTATTATCGTCATAGCCAAGCGTTACAACTTTTATTCCCATATTCTCAATTAACAAATCCAACAATTCTTTTTCTTCTTTTTCATCGTTTAATAAAAAAACAACAGCGTTTTTATTTACTTCAGAATTTATAGTTAAAAAATTTAGTTGAACATTTATAATATATTTGAAATATTTTTTGAGTGAAATAAATAGATAAGGATGGTGCTTAGTGTAGTAAAAAAGATTCATACCATTTTTTTTCTTTTTATCCCTCTAGCTTTTTTTCAATCACCCTCACCACCTCTTGCAGCCAGTTGGGTAGGAAGTTGGGATTAGGGTTGCTATCTTTTTCTTTTTCCAAATATTTAGCTTCATCTCCCTTAAATGAATTGAATGTGGTTTGGGTATTTAATACCGTTTCAGCAATAGAGTTTGGATTAAAATCCGCATAAGATTTGGTCTCACTCTTACTATTTAGTGCTTGTTTTATTTCATTCCACCTTGGGAATTCATCATCTTTGGGAAAAGACTTTAAAGAATTTAAGTAATCAGTTTCTTTTTGAATTTCTTCAAAGTACTTGTCTGCTTTTTCTTTATCGTTTTGAACCTCGCTTAATCCTTGTATATCAATTGCTAATGGAAGCCAGAGGTTAATTATTTTTTTTTTTTGATATTTTAAATCGAGTTTGTTCCAGTAGTATTCCCAGATTTTTTCAAAGTTTTCTTTTTTTATAAATAAATCTGCGCCCTGATTTTCAATTGCCTGTTCTGCAATTGAAACAGCACCTAATAACCCAAATTTAAATATTTCAGAATACCTTTCAGAATAATAAATGGGGTGCCCTAAATCTGCGCCCCCTTGAAAATCTCTTAATTTCACTTTATCGTAACTATTCTTTAAGCTCTTAACGTCTTCACTTGAAATTTTGTTTTCCTTTCCAAGGTGCAAAAAAATTAACTTTTCACTATCCT
>JAWAAV010000077.1:0-3378 GCA_038884935.1 Candidatus Pacearchaeota archaeon | reverse complement strand
ATTAGAGGACATAGATTATATTAATACTCACGGAACTGGTACCCGCATAAACGATTCTATTGAAATAGCAATTTATAAAGATTTTTTTAAAGAATATGCCAAAAATATTTTAGTAAATAGTACAAAATCTATTTTAGGGCATAGTTTAGGAGCTGCAGGTGCAATTGAAACTGCTGTAACAGCAATGTCAATTAGAGAGGGAAAAGTTCATCCAACAAGAAACTTGGAAAATCTTGATCCAGAATGTAGTGGAATGAGGTATGTTACAAAAACACTAGAAACAGATATAAAAATTGCAGTAAAAAGCTCGTTCGCATTTGGAGGACATAATGCTGTTTTATTAATGGAAAAATATATAGAAGAAGTGAAAAATGCTCGCTCTCTAACCGAGGCTTCAGCATTAGTTGAATGTTTATATTAAATTAAATTCTTTAGTTTAAAAAAATCCTTTTCGAACAATTTTCTTATTTTAGGAAATCTCTGAGCTGCAGAAGGATGAAAAGTTGCAATATATTTTTTGCCTTTTATATCAATAATTTTGCCGCGTACTTTATTAAACGGTTTCTTAAGAAGTGTTTCTGTTGCAATTTTACCAAGTAAAAGAATAATTTTTGGTTTAATTATTCTGATTTGTTGAAAAAGGAAAGCGGAATGTTTTGATATATTTTCTTTTGAAAGTTTTGTTTTACACTTTAAAACATTAGTAATATAAACCTTTTTTCTTGTTAGACCGATTTTTTTCATTTCAGTTTGAAGAAACTTTCCTGCGCGGCCAACAAAAGGTTTACCGATTTTTAGTTCTTGTTTGCCTGGGGACTCTCCAACAAACATAATTTTTATGTTTACTGAATTATTATCAAAAACTACTCTACATTTCAAACTTTTTATACATCTCTTCTTAAGTATTTCTAATTGTTTAATTTTTGAATTAATAATCAATTCCTTTAACTGTTTTTTTATCTTTTTCATAATGGTGCTTAATTTTTTTAAATTCTGTTAAGATTGTAGCAAAGCTTGAAATTACTTTACTTACTTTTCCGCCCGTCAAAATCAAATTAGATTTTGATTTTTTTATTATGTCAAGAACTTCGGATTCTTTAATTAAATCATAACTCGATGCATAAAGAATTTCGTCAAGAATAATCAAAAAATAATTTTTTGTTATTAATTTTTTTGTTAGTTTAAGTGCATTTTGTACTTTTTGTGAATGTTCTTGTTTTGTTTTATTTGTTAAAAATTCTTTTGGGCCAGAAAGATAAACTTCTATATTCTTTAATTTTTTTAATGCTTTTATTTCTCCTGTTTCTTTACCTTTCATAAAAAAAATTATAGCAACCTTCCCATAATTTGAGGCGCGAATCGCGTGTCCAATTGCAGCAGAAGTTTTACCCTCTCCATATCCGTAATAGATAATTATTTGTTTTGACATGTTTGATGTTTGAATTATTCTTAATTTTTACTTTTGTTTTTAACTTTTCTATGAATTTTACAAGTTTCGCAGAAAGTTAAGACTTGTAAAGGTTTGCTCTTATGTCGATATATTGTTAAACCCTTGCAGCCAAGTTTGTAGGCAAGTAGAAAAGTTTTTTTTACTTCATTAATACTTGCGCTTTCCGGAAGATTGACAGTTTTACTTACTGCATTGTCCGTATATTTTTGAAATGCTGCTTGAATTTTTACATGATATTCTGGAGAGATTTCGTGTGCATTAACAAAAATTCTCTTGATTTCTTCAGGTAAACTTGTTTTTTGAACACTTCCCATCTCTATAACTTTTAAAACTTCTTTTTTTGAAAGATTATATTTCCTTACAATTTCTTCGAATAGGGGATTAACTTCTGTTAAAATGCCAAAATGTGTAAATCTTCGATAGGCAACAGCAAAAATCGGCTCAATACTTTGTGAAGTGTCTGCTATAATACTTATAGTCCCTGTTGGAGCAATTGTCGTGCAGGTTGCATTTCTCATTTTCATTTTTCCTTTCCAGATACTTTTTTCAAAATTTGGGAAAACGCCTCTTATAGTTGCAAGCTCTTGAGAAGCTTGATACGCCTTTTTTTGGAAAAAGCTCATTATTTCTTCTGCGAGTCTTATTGCTTCTTCGCTATCATAGGGTATGCCAAGCCGTATAAGAGTATTAGCAAATCCCATTATCCCAAGCCCTATTTTTCTATTTCCTTTTACAATTTTTTCAATTTCAGGAATTGGGTAAGAACTTGCATCAATACAGTTATCAAGAAAATGAACTCCAAGTTTAATGAGTCTTTCAAGTTTTTGGTGGTTTATTCTATTATTTTCCAAAACTTTCTCTAAATTAATACTACCAAGAACACACGATTCATAAGGAAGTAGGGGTTGTTCTCCACAAGGATTGGTTGCCTCTATTTTTCCAATTTTTGGAGTAGGGTTATATCTATTGATAGTATCTATAAATAATATGCCAGGATCTCCAGTAAGCCAAGCATGCTTACAAAGCATGTCCAAAAGTTTTTTTGCTGGTATGGTTTTATAAGTCTTGTTATTAAACTCGAGATTAAATTTCTGGTTTTTTTCAACTGCTTGCATAAATTTATCAGTTATTGCAACAGAAATATTAAAGTTTGAAAATCCTCCTTCGTCTTTACAAGTTATAAATTTTTCAATATCCGGATGGTTTACATTCAAAATACCCATATTTGCACCTCTTCTAATGCCTCCTTCTTTTATTGCCCCTGTTGCACAATCAAAAACTTGCATAAAACTTACTGGACCCGATGCAATTCCACCTGTCTCACCAACTATAGAACCCTCGGGCCTTAATCTTGAAAATGAAAAACCAACTCCTCCCCCGGTTTTTTGTATTATTGCCATATCTTTCACTGCCTGAAAAATTCCATCTAGACTATCCGGAATTGGAAGAACAAAACACGCTGCAAGCTGTTGTAACTTTCTACCCGCATTTGCTAGGACAGGAATGTTTGGCAAAAATTCAAGGTTTAGCATAGCCTCAAGAAACTCTTTCTCGCTTTTTTTTGAATCTTGATTATATTTTATGTCTTCTTTTGAAATGTTTTTTGCAATTCTTTTAAACATCTCTTCTGGCGTCTCGATTATTTTTCCTTCTTTATCACGCGCAAGAAACCTATTCAAAACTGCTTTTGCGTTTTTTGTAAGAGTAAGTCTCGCCATTTTTCCTCTTTTAGATATATCTTTTATAGAATAACATTTTTATAAAGGTTTTTGTTAAAATTGTAATAACCTTAAAACACTAATTACAAGATTTCCATTCTGAATGGCCAAATTGTATAATCAAATCGATTTTTGGTTTTATATGTTTGGCTTCAACTTGAGGAATGTCACAAGCACCAAAGCAGCTAGCGAGCCAAATTATAAATTGAA
>JAWAAV010000076.1:0-3382 GCA_038884935.1 Candidatus Pacearchaeota archaeon | reverse complement strand
TGGCTCTTTTTGTATCAGTTTTCCACCTTCGATATGTAATTCTCTTGACAACTCTGCAAGAGGATGGCCTTTGCATTTAAGCTCGAACTCTTTGTAATAGCCAAAAGGCGCCCTTATCACATTAAATTCTTTTTCTTTTGAAAGAGCTTTTTCAGCTTCTACCAATATTTTTTCTGCGAGTTCTGGTTTAGCTAGATTAGAAGATAAATGAGCATAAGGATATAAAACAATATTTTTTGCTTTAACTTGTTTAGAAAGGTCTTTAATATTTTCTACAAGAACACCAACAATTTCTTCATTATCTTCGGATTCGACAGCGGTGAATATAACGAGAGCTTCTTTAACCTCTTTTTCTTTTTTTTCTTCATTTTCCAACTCTTTTACATTTTTAATAGCTTTTTTTAAGGCTTTAAATCTTATGTAGTCACAATGCAGTGAGAGGATTTTCATTCCTTACAAAAGAGAAATGCTCTTTTAAATATTGCGAAAGATTAATATTTTTTTAATAAATCAGTTATAGCCGCTCCAATGGAACAAGGCATTGAAATGAGAATTATCATTTTTAAAACAGTGTAGTTGTTATTTGCAATTACTTGAGGGAGATTGTTAAGTCCAAATAAATAAACTAAAAAAGTAGCAGTTAATAAAGAAACAAAATAAAATGCAAAAATCCTTTTAAACCAAAACTGAAAAAACTTTCTTTCAGCTTTTTTTGTTACTCTACTATAACCAATAAAATAAATCTCTGCCGTGAGGATTAAAAGTGTTGAAATGATTATAAATATAATATTGAACTTAGTGAGTATAAGACTTACTTCTACTAATAAACCTTTAATTGTGAAAGTTATCCCTAAAAATAAAGCGCCAAAAAATGCATCTACGAGATCCCGTGTTGAAAAATGACTCGGTTCAGCAATTAAAAGTCTATTGTGAAGTTCTTCTACTTCTTTTTCTATTTTATCTAGTTTTGACATACTGTTTTTATTATTTCTCTATTTATATTTTTTACTCATATCTCAAAGCCTCTACAGGATTTAGTTTAGAAGCCTGTCTTGCAGGAGCTAATCCAGAGATTACTCCTACTAAAAATGCAAAAACTAACCCAAATAAGATAATAGAAATATTAGCAGAAACCTTCAACATTTCATAACCTCCAATCGCAGAAGCAAATTGAACGGCTTTACCAGCCAAAAATCCTAAAATTACTCCTATAATTCCTCCCACTAATCCAATAATTCCGGATTCAAAAATAAAAATTGTTAAAATATCAAAATTTTTTGCTCCAATAGCTTTCATAACTCCTATTTGACGTGTTCTTTCCAGAACAGAAGTATACATTGTATTCATTATTCCTATACCCCCAACAATCAATGAAATTGCTGCTATTCCAACAACTACCATTTGAACAATTCCCAGTATATCTGAAAAAGCTTTTAGTAATTGTTCATAAGTTTGAACTGTAAAATCCTCTTTTCCTCTTTTCAGATTTCTATCTTTTCTCAATGCTTCGCTTACCTCACTCGCAACTTGTTCTGTGTTAAGACCCTCTTTTGATTTTACCATTATATAAGAATATCCTTTTTCGTTTAGAATTTCTTTTGCTATTTCTATAGGAATATAAATCTGAGTGTCGTCTTGTCTGCTACCAATTTTGCTCGCACTTCCAACAACATTAAAACTTTTTCCTTGTATTATGATATCATTACCAATTTTGACAGGTTTATCAAAAAAATTTCCATTTTGAATTTCGTATCCTATAACAGCATTATATTTGTCGCCTTTTCTTAAGTCCCTACCATGCTCTATTTCAATTCCAAAATCAGATATAACAATTTCTTCAGGTATTCCGATAACAAACGTGTATTTTGTTTCTTTTCTAAAATCAACTTTTGCTATTTTGTAAATCATTCCACCCACTTTTTCTACACCTCTAACTTTTTTAATTAAATCAAGGTCTTTTTCGCTGAATCTCTCAGCACTTGCCGCTCCCATTGCTCCTGCCATTCCTCTACCAGGATAAACAAGAATGATGTCTGTTCCAATTTTTTCGAATTGTTCTTTTATACTGGATTTTAAACCCGAACCAATTAGCATAAATGTTACAACAGCTGCTACTCCAATAATTACGCCTATAATTGTAAGCCAGCTTCTTAGAGGTCTTGCTTTTAAATTGTTAAACGCAAATTTAAGGAATTGTACTCTCATTTTTTATTTTTCCATAAGTATCTTAAAGATTTGCTATGGTCGTGAATAATTTTGCCGTCTCTTATGTTGATATGGCGTTTTGCGTAACTCGCTATTTCAGGATCATGAGTAACTACAATAATTGTTTTGTTGTAGTTTGTATGTAAGTCCACAAGAATATTCATAATTTGTTTACCTGTCTTACTATCCAAATTTCCAGTAGGTTCATCTGCAAGAATTATTTCTGGATTATTAATCAAAGCTCGTGCAATTGCGACTCTTTGTTGTTCGCCTCCACTTAATTGATTTGGTTTACTATTCTCCTTACCTTGTAAACCTACGAGCCTTAAAAGTTCATGGGCTCTCTCTGTTTCATGATTCGGAACATCTTTAAACAAACAAGGCAAACAAACATTATCTATAGCGTTAAGATGTGGCATTAAATTAAATTGTTGAAATATAAATCCAATTTTACTATTTCTTATTTTTGCTATTTCGTCTTCTGTTAGTTTAGTTACTCTTACTTCATCTATATAAACCTCGCCTTTTGTAGGTTTGTCTAACAAGCCAAGAATATGCAATAGTGTGCTTTTACCCGAGCCAGACGGGCCCATTATTGCAATGAAATCATTTTGGTTTATAGAAAAATTAACACTATCTAATGCGACAACTTTTGTATCTTTATAGACTTTAAAAACATTTTCCAATCGAATTACATTTTTCATCCTCTATTTATCTAATCTTTATCCTCTTTTTTCTATATAAATAGTAACCTAAAATCCCTACAATTATTAAGATAATTATGAACGGCCAAATACTTGACTCGGTTTTATTTTCTATTTTGCTTTCGTCCCAAGTTACATTAATATAATCTGTGTATTCATTATTAATTGGATCTAAGTATGTTATTTCAAGCGGAATAACTGTTTTACTTTTTGTTATATCAGCAAGAAAACTTTCAGTTAAATAATCATCAGAATCTAAATCTCCAATATAAATTTGGTTGTTTGATTTAAGTTTTATGTGTTTGTTTTCTAAAATTTTAACATTAAAAAATTTTAAATCTATGGGTCCGTTATTAACAAATTTTAAATTAACTCTTGTAGAACCGGACTTTTTTTCTATAGATTCTACAATTATGTAATATTTGGGCTTGTCAGAGATTCTTAATGTAATCAGTGTAGAAAAACTCTTAAAG
>JAWAAV010000075.1:0-3455 GCA_038884935.1 Candidatus Pacearchaeota archaeon | reverse complement strand
ATTTAATATTTAAAAATTAAAAAATTCTGAAAACAAATTCATTAAACTTGAATTTTTAATTTAATATAAAACTCGCGTGTTTCGTTTCCAATAAAGTGAGTAGTTGTTTGTATTTATTTAAGTTTGCTAACAATAAAGTAGATATTAGATATCTGTCGAAAGTCATTACACGAGTTGACAGTTTATAATTGTTTTTTATTGATAAGCTTAAATTAAAACATCGAAGTTTTTTTATTATTTATTGTTGTTAATTAGAATCTTTATATATAGTTTTAAACTTTAGTTTTCATTCAGCACTCTTTAATTAAATTAACTATATTCTCTCCAAGAATGCCCACACTTTTTGCATTTAAAAAATCTTGTCTCTGCTTCATCTGCGGACCTTGTTTGCGAGGTCCAGAAATATGCTTCCTTATTTCCACATTTTTCACAAATTGCATTAATAGTAGGCAAAAGTTCGATTTCTTTTTCTTTCAAAACTCCTATTTCTTGCGCTTTCTCAAATTTTTCAGAACTTTGTACTTTTATTTTTTCTCTTTTTGTATATCCACATTTGGGACAAGAGTAATTTTTTTCCTTTATTACTAAAACAACTTTGCACTTAGGACAAAATTCCATTTTAGATTCATTTAGTATAAATTTACAGTTATCTTTCTATTTTTCTTTTATTTTTAAATGTTTTGATTACAAATTATTTATTTCCGGCAGGATTTAGAGTAATTTTTCCGGGTATAAGTGAATCTTCTCCTTCAATTAATCTTCTAGTAGCTTCTTGTTCTGGAAGGAATAAAGAAAGTATTTTTTTAACAAGTCCTCTTTCATGAGTTATAGCATAACCATACAAAGTGTTTTCTCCTTCTTCAACACATCTGGCTATTCCTACATACCAACCATAAAAAGGCCCTTCAAACTGAATTTTAAATCCGCCTCTATTTTTTTCTATACTCTCTTTTAATCTTTCCATAAATTCTCGGGAGGCTATTTCCCATAAAGAGACTCCTTCTAATCTTCTTCCAATTCTTTTTTTAAACTGAGCATTTGCCTCTTCATTTGCAAATAATATATAATCATCTGGATTCACATATAAAGCAGCAAACTGGGAAAACTGCAGCATATTGCTCAATGCACTAAGAGGAATAGAAGTTGCTTTCCATACTCTGAGTTCATTAAGCTCTGCGTTCGCTCTTGCCAATTCTTCTTCTGCAAGAACTCTTAAAGCTCTTTGATGCTCTATAAGATTATGTAACTCTCCAAGCCTTCGTTCTAAAATTTCGTATCCTTCTGAAAGAGATTCGGTTTGAAGTCTCCATTCTTCTCTTTCTTCTTCAGTTCTTCTTAATTCATTCCTGTATTTTTCTTCTAAAAGAACTATTTGTCTTTCTAATTTTACTATTTCACTTCTATCTTTCGATTCTCTATAAGCCCTACTCTTTTTTGCAAAAAAATCGAATAAACTGTTTAAATATTCTACTACCCTTTTACTAACTGCTTTTATAATAAATCGCATTTTAATCTTTATAAATACCTTTTTCTTTCTTAATATATGCTAACAAATAAACAGCTTTTAGAATTAAAAAATCTTTTGGAAGCGAGCCAGAATCCTTTATTTTTATTTGATAATGATGCAGATGGTTTGTGCGCTTTTTTACTTTTAAGGCGCTTTATTGATAGGGGCGTAGGGGTTGCAATTAAAAGTTTTCCAGAATTAGATAAAAGTTACATACGTAAGGTAAATGAATTCAACCCTGATTGTGTTTTTGTTCTTGATAAACCGTTAATTTCTAAAGAATTTATAGAAGAAATAAAAAAGAAAAATATACCCTTAATTTGGCTAGACCATCATGATGTTAATGTAAATAGTGAGGGTATTTATTATTTTAATCCAATGAAATCAGAAAAACCGAGCGCCGAACCGACAACTTATTGGGCGTGGCAGATTACAAAAAGAAAAGAGGACATCTGGCTTGCAATGATAGGTTGTATAAGCGATAGCTTCTTACCAGATTTTAAAGAAGAGTTCGAAAAGCTCTATCCATACTTATGGAAACCTAATATAAAAACTGCCTTTCAAGGAGTTTATGAAACAGAAATTGGTAAACTTTCAAGAATTCTTGGATTTGGATTAAAAGACAGGACAAGTAATGTTGTAAAAATGATTAAATTTTTATCAAAGGTTAAAACACCTTCAGAAATTCTCGAAAATTCAAACCATACAATGATTCTTAGATTCGAAAAAATAAATAAAAAATATCAAAAGCTTTTAGAAAAAGCAAAGAAATTTGCAAAAAATAAACTATTGTATTTTCAGTATGGCGGAGATTTAAGCATTTCAGCCGATATTTCAAATGAACTTATATATTTGTATCCAGAAAAAATAATTGTTGTTGTTTATATAAAAGGCAATCAAGCAAATATCTCTCTTAGAGGAAATAACGTAAGAGAGATAACATTAAAAGCAATAGAGGGCATAGAAGGCGCAACTGGTGGGGGTCATAAAGATGCCACTGGAGCCAAAATGTCTGTTGAACAATTACCCATCTTTAAAGAAAAAATAGAAAAACTTATAGAAGAAAGAGAAAGTTTAAAGTAATATAAAATTAAAGTTATTTTTAGCATCGATAAAAATTTATATACTCCATACTTTATCAGTCATAATGAAATCAATTAAACACATAAAAATAAAAAAAGAAATGAAAATTTCTGATTTAGTTAGCGAAATGGCAGAAGCCGGATTCGGCGCAAGAAAAATTTCTCAAGCTTCTACAATTCTAAACGATATGATTAAAGACAAAGATTGCAGGATTTTTCTTGGAATTGCTGGAGCAATGGTTCCTGGCGGCATGAAAGAAATTATTTTAGATATGCTTGACTTTTCTCATGTCTTTGTTACAACAGGCGCAAATTTAACTCATGACTTAATGGAAAGTCTTGGTGAAAAGCATTACATAGGTGAAGAAAATGTTGATGACAAAAAATTGCACGGTGAAGGTATAGATAGGATTTATAATATATACTTAAAAAACTCTGTTTATGAAAAACTTGAAAAATTCTTTGAAGAGAACTGGCAAGAGATAAGTAAATGTAAAACAATAAAAGAGTTATTATGGAAACTCGGCGAGCTAACTCCTGGACAAGGCATATTAAAGAAATGCTTTGAAAAGAAAATCTCAATTTTGTGTCCTGCTCTCGCTGATAGTGGAATTGGCTTAATGATTTGGGGAAGAAAAGCAGCAGGAAAGAAAATAGAAATCACATGCGTTTCTATGGGCAATCCGCATTGCGTTACATTTGTAGACAAGGTTGATGAATATCCTGTAGAAAAAATTGGACCGCAAATTGAGAACCACCCCAGCTTTCCGCAGCGCACAAATGTAGAATTTGTAGAAGTGCTGAACAAGCAAGAAATAAAGATGCGCGTGTGGGAACGGGGCGCAGGCGAAACGCTTGCTTGCGGG
>JAWAAV010000074.1:0-3456 GCA_038884935.1 Candidatus Pacearchaeota archaeon | reverse complement strand
TTAAAACCCTTTACATTAATAAATTAGGTTTTAATAAATAATTAAATTAAAAAATGATAAATCCAAAACTTTTTTCGCTTTTAGCTTTATATTATTCGAGAAAAGACATTCAACAAGAAATTTATAATTTCTGTAAAAAACGAGAGGTTATTCCAAGATATGGAGAGGGTTTTGGAAAAAGGCCAGATATCTTAGAATATCCCTCTGATATTTTACAACATGTTAAAAAAGGGGCAACAAGCTTCCATTGTTCAGAAGAATTGTGGAAAGATCCTCTTGGAATTTCGACAGAAATGACAAAAGAGCAACTTGATGAGCAGAGAGAGGGTTGGGATTTAATTATAGATATCGATAGTCAATATTTGGATTATAGTAAGATAATGGCAAAACTTATAGTTCAGGCATTAGAGTTCCACGGAGTAAAAAATATTGGAGTAAAATTTTCAGGTTCAAAAGGTATGCATATAATAATTCCAGAAAAAGCTTTCCCAAAAGAAATAAATGGCCAATTAACAAAATTAATGTTCCCGGATTGGCCCAGGGCTATTTCGCTATATTTATACGAACTTGTTAAACCAAAACTTATTGAAAAAATTTCTAAACTTAATTCTAAAAATTTTAGCGAAGTCTCATCCAAATATATTAAGGGCGAAGAAAAAGCAGGAGATGTTGTTGAAAAAGTTATGCCAGATATTATTCTTGTTTCTCCTAGACATTTATTCCGCTGTCCTTATTCCTTGCATGAAAAAACTGCTTTAGCAAGTATTGTTATAGATAAAAATAAAATTGAAAGCTTTCAACCAAGTGATGCAGACCCTTTAAAAGTAAAAGTTATACCTTTTATGCCAGAGCCAAAAGAAAACGAAGCAAGAGAACTTCTTATTCAGGCTCTCGACTGGTATAAAGAAAAACAACATTTAAATGAAAAAACCAACCAAGGAAAAAATAAATTTGATAGAGAAATAATAATAGATAGGAGCAGACTAGTTATGCCTCCTTGTATTCAAACAATTCTTAAAGGTTTAAAAGATGGAAAAAAGCGAGCTTTATTCATTCTTATTAATTATTTTCGTTCTTTAAATTTTTCAGAACAAGAAACTGTTGAAAAAATAGAAGAATGGAACAAAAAAAATAATCCGATGCTTAAACAAGGCTATATTAAAAGTCAAATAGATTATACATTTAAACACAAAAAAATTCTTCCGCCAAATTGCGACAAATATTTTAAAGATATAGGAGTTTGCAATCCAGAGAGATTTTGTGAGAAAATCAAGAATCCTCTTAATTATACTATTTTGTTATCGAAAAATTCAAACACCAAATAAAAATAAATTGAATTATAATAGTTTAAATATTATTATTAACGAAAGTATTTTAAACCTTTTTTACTTCAACAACCTATGAAAAAAATAGGTGTTTTATCATTAATATTATTTATAGTTCTGTCTTTATCTTTATTTTCGACAATTGTTTTTGCTGAAACTTCTTCAAATCAGACAAGCGAGGAAAAGGCATACTCCTGTTTAGAAACAAGAGTGAGCGGCAAATGCTCTACTCTACCGTTTGAAGACCAAGTTTTTGCTTTGCTTGCTCTCGGCCATAAATCTAATATAGCAGATGAATGCAAAAATTCTTTAGACCCCTCAAAAGAGTGTTGGCCATTTCCAACTTGTAAATTAAGAGAAACCGCTCTAGCTACAATTGCTCTTACAAATATAGGAGTTAACACTCAAAAACAAATAGATTGGCTTCTTTCAAAATCAAAGTCTACTGATAAAATAGTGTGGTATATACAAATTGATACAACTCAAAATACAACATGCAAAGTAAAATACGAAACAACAGAAGCAAATGTAAGAATAGCATCCGACAAAAAAGTTACAATTTCAAGCAATCGTTGTCTTAAATCATCTAATTATTGGCTCGAAGTAGATAAAGATTGTTTAGATAAAACTTATGAAATAACATGCGCAGCAGACTTTATAACCACTCTTCTTTACAAATCTTCTACTTCTAATACAATTTTTGTTTCTGGTTCTCTGCAGTCAGCTTCTGGTGGCGGCTCTACACAACACAAAATAGAGTCAAAATGCTTTAGGGAAGGAACCTCAACTACTTGTGATTATTTAGGGAGTTTATGGGCAACCTTTGCACTTTCAAAAGCTAGGCAGAATATTAATCCTTATCTTCCTTACTTGTTTGCTTTTGCAGAGGAAAATAAGAAAACTGTTCCTTACGCTTTCCTTTACACTTTTACAGCAGAAGAGGAATATAGATCAAAACTAATGTACGAGCAAAAGCCAGAGGGTTATTGGGAGTGGGGTTCAGGAAGAGGAAAATTTTATGACACTGCTGTTACTTTACTTGCATTCCAAAATGAAAGAGAATACTCAAGTGTCCTTGAAACAGTTAAAGCTTATTTAGAGAAAGTTCAAGGAAAAGATGGTTGTTGGCAGAACTCTGTTAAGGACACCGGCTTTCTTGCATGGGTTTTATGGCCAAAAACAATTATTTTGCAGGCAACACAACAAAATTGTATTTCTGATTATTGTATGACAGAAGGAGAATGCAAAGCCGTAGGCGGAAATGTAAAAACAAATTTTTATTGTCCTGGTGGAATTTTAAAGGTTTGTTGTGACAAACTTCCTTCACTCAAAACTTGCAGCGAAATGCTTGGAGTAGAATGTCCTGCAGACAAAGAATGTTCCTCTACTCCTTTAAAATCTTCAGATATTGTAGAGTGTTGTTTAGGAACCTGTGTTCCAAAAGCTCCAGCAGAAACAGAATGTGAAAGAATGGAGTATTTTTGCAGTACTTCGTGTACAGAAAATGAAGAAGAAGTTCCAGAATATGCTTGTAATGCCGGGGAGATTTGTTGTAAACCAAAACTATCTGAAGAAAGTGGCGGAGGAATTTTAATTTGGGTTATCTTAGGATTTTTATTAATAGCAATTATAGTATTATTAATAATTTTTAGAAATAAAGTGCAAATGTGGTATCACCAGATAAAAATAAAATTTGAAAAAAAACCGCCTATGCCTCCAACAACAGCAATAAAAAAGCCATCATATCCTGCTTATCCTCAATATCCTGCGAGACCTGCTGTTACAAGACCAACAGCTCAAGCAGTCGGAAGAACTCAGACTAAGGAACTTGATGAAACTCTCAGAAAATTAAAAGAGATGACTAAATGAAATGGTAAAAGTTTTTTCATACTTAGTTATAGTTTTTTCATTTATGATTATTTTACCGAATGTCTCAGGAATTTCTGTTGATATAAAACAAAACTATAAGCCTAGAGAAACCCTGATAGCAAAAATAGAAGGAAACTTTATAGAACCAATTAAACCAGAAAATATTTTATTCTATTCGGGTCGAATAGCAACTCCAATGTTTTATGAAGTAGGAAAGTTAGACGAAAAAACTTTCTATCTTTACGCAATTCTACCTAATAAA
>JAWAAV010000073.1:0-3480 GCA_038884935.1 Candidatus Pacearchaeota archaeon | reverse complement strand
AAAAAAGTAGTAGAGAACGGAAAAGAAAACAATAACGAAGAATAACATCTAATAAAAATTACTCATATTATTATTAATTATTACTTAATTTTCATTAATTTCTTTTTTAATTTTTTTAAAAAGTCGTTAAACTTTAAAATGCCTAGTTCAGAAATTATAGATTTAATGTATTTTTTATCAACAAATTCAAAAGCAGGATTCTTTATTTTTATATATTTCGGGGCGTTTTTCCAAACCTCTCTAAAATCGCGTTCTTCAATTTTTATATTTTTGGGAAAAAATTTCCAACTATCCGAAACTATGTACAAAGGAATTTTATGCAAAAAAGCGAGTTCTGCAATTAAACCAGAACCCACTTTGTTTATTATTCCGTCTTTTAGTATCGCATCAGAACCAAGTAAAACAAGATTAACTTTCTTTGTGCCTTGTTTTTTTTCTAAAGCTATCGCGAGTGCCGCATCAACAAAATTAGTAACTTTTATTCCTGCATTACTTAATTCCAAAGCAGTTTTTCTTCCTTGAAACAATGGCCTTGTTTCAGTATTATAAACTTCGAATTTCTTTCCGTGCTTTTTGGCATATATTAGTGCTTTAATAACGTTTGTAGAATGACAGTGAGTATAAATGACAGAATTGTTTTTTATTATTTTAAAAACAAATTGATTTATTTTTTCCTGGCTCAAATCAAAGTGTAAAGGGATATTCAGACAAGATTGTTTTTCTTTATAATAGCACTTTTCAATAAAATTTATAACATTAATTAACATGGGCTCTGTAGGTCTTGCATTGATTAATGCTTTTTTTACTTGTTTTGTGGGTTCGAGTAAATAAGCTTTTAATGCTGCTTTAGCAATGTTTGTAGCGCCTTGTATTTTTATTTTTTTTATCCCTTCCACAATCTTTTTAACCTCTTTTTTCATATCTTTAAAGAGAAAGATGAATATAAAAACTTTAGTAACCTATACTTTAAATTAAACAATATTTTTATGTAAAAAGAGGAAAATGTTAGAAATGCTTTTAAATCCAAGAAGGGCTGAGAAGAGGCCGTTAGAGATGTTTTTTGTTGGCCTTTTTTATTCTTTTGTATCTTTAATCTTAACAAACTGGATTTTCTCTGGACCGGTTTTATCAAAATATTCAGGTATAGTAATAGTCACGTTTACTGTAATGTTCTCTATGCCGTTTATGTATTATTTATTAAGACATGAAGAAGAGAAAGACATAAGATATTTAGGAAGTTTTAAAATAATAAGAGAACATTCAAAAGCGGTAATTGCCTTACTTTGGCTTTTTGTTGGATTTGTTATTGCGTTTTCATTATGGTATGTACTAACAGGCAATGTTGAAAATTTCCAAGCACAAATAGAAACTTATTGTTATATTAATCATCCATCAAATTTTGAACTCTGTGTTGAAGAATACAGTCCAAAAGAAATCACGGGCTATTTTTCTGCAAGAGAAAAGTTTTTAACAATTTTTTTCAACAATATTTACGTATTAATGTTCACTATTATTTTCTCATTAATTTTCGGCGCGGGGGCAATTTTTATTCTTGCATGGAATGCTAGTGTAATTGCTGTTGCAATAGGAATTTTTACAAAAATGGAAATAAGTATGTGGCCTTTAGGAATTTTAAGATACATGATACACGGATTGCCTGAAATTGGGGCTTACTTTATTGGAGCAGTTGCGGGGGGTATAGTAAGTATAGCTGTTGTAAAACAAGATTTTGATAAAGAAAAAATAAAAGAGATATTCAAGGATTTTTTAAACCTAGTTCTAATTGCAATTGGTTTATTGTTTTTTGCTGCATTAATAGAAGTGCTGCTACTTTACCACTTAATTTAGATTAATAAATTTAAAGTTCTTCATAAAAAATTAATCAAAATTTAAAGAAACTGATAAAAATAAGAAGCTTTAAAAATAAAATTTTCTTATTTTGAAAATGAAAGTTTATTGTAAAAACTGCCAACATTCTTTTAGTGCAGAAAAAATGCCTTTAAGATGCCCGCTTTGTGGTGAAGATAAAATAGAAAAAGAAAAAAGTGTTGAAGAAATATTAGAAGATATAAAATAAATAAAAATGAGTAAATCAGAAGAAGAAATCATAGAAGAGCGAAAAAGAAAACTAAAAGAACTTTTGTTTAAAAAGAATTTTATTTTCTTAGTATTTGCTTTGGTTTTACTAATTTTAGCCTGGCACATAAGAACTGCAAATGTCTCAAAATTAAGAGATATTACAACAGGAGATTATACTCTTGGACCAGACCTTGACCCTTATTTGTTTTTGAGATATGCAAAAAGTATTATTGAAACAGGCAAAATTTCTGAAATAGATAGTATGAGGTATGTACCTCTTGGTTTTAAGACTGCAACAGAAACATGGTTTTTGCCTTATTTAATAGCATTTTTTCATAAATTATTAAATATTTTTAATCCTCAAGTTAGTGTAAATTATTCTGCTGTTATTTTTCCTGCTTTTATGTTTTTGCTTACTGTAATTGCTTTTTTCCTTCTTTCTGGAAAAGTATTTGAAGAACATAAATATAGATGGTATATTGCGTTTGTCGCGAGTTTATTTTTAATCCTATCTCCGGCATTTTTACCAAGAACAATTGCAGGAATACCTGAAAAAGAGTCTGCAGGATTTTTTTTTATGTTTCTTGCGTTTTATTTTTTCTTATGTTCTTTTAAAGAGAGTAAAGAAAAAAAGGCGTATATTTTTGGAGGTCTCGCAGGATTATCTACAGTATGTATGGGTTTAATTTGGGGAGGAGTTATATATATTTTTACAGTCATTGGAATTTTTGAAGGGTTTATGTGGCTTTTTAACAAAATAGAAAAAAAAGAGTTAATTTCTTATGGAATTTGGCTCGCAACAAGCTTTACTCTTTTACCGTTACTTTATGAAAGATTCAGTTTTAAAGGACTAGTTACATCTATTTCAAGTGGCACGAGTTTTGCGGTATTTATTTTAATCTTTATAGACTTTATTTTATTTAGAACAAAAATTAAAAATTATGCTTTAATAAAAAAACTTGAAGAAAAATTTCCTAAAAAAATTATTTCTGTCACATTTTTTATTATAGTTTTTATTATCGGTTCAACTTTGATTTTTGGAACAAAATTTATTACAAATTTTGTTGGGGATATTTTATTTCATTTAACGCAACCTTATGCAGACAGGTTTTCGTTTACTGTTGCAGAGAACAGACAACCTTATTTTAATGAATGGAGAGATGAGTTTGGACCCATAATAAAAGATATTCCTATTTTGTTTAGTTTATTTTTCTTTGGTTCTATTTTACTTTTTTATAAAACATTAAAAATTAGACAAAAAGAAAAAATTTATTTAACTTTGATTTATTCTTACTTTTTATTTTCCTTGATTTTTAGCAGGTATTCTCCTCAAAGTATAATGAATGGAACAAGTTTAATTAGCAAGGCATTTTATTTTTCTGGAATTTGCGTTTTTGGTTT
>JAWAAV010000072.1:0-3517 GCA_038884935.1 Candidatus Pacearchaeota archaeon | reverse complement strand
AGAAGAAAGCTTGAAGAAAGAAAATATAGTCGAAACTAAAAAAGAAGAAAATAAAGAAAATGAAAAAGGAAAAGAAAGAGAAAAGATAAAAGAAGCTATTGTCAATGGAAAAGATTTAAGCGCGAGTAAAAAACACTGCATGGCTATATGCGATTATATTAGAGGAAAAAGAATAAGTGATGCAATAAAAGAACTTGAACAAGTTATAAAATTAAAGAGAGTAATACCTATGAAAGGAGAAATCCCTCATAGAAAAAATATAGGGCCTGGAAGATACCCTGTAAATGCAAGTAAGATTATGATTAAAATGTTAAAAAGCCTGGAAGGAAATGCAAGAGTACTTAATATAGAAAATCCTATTATAAAAATTGCGAAAGCAGATAAAGCCTCTAGGCCATATAGAAGATTTGGATCTAGAAGGTTTAAAAGAACAAATGTTTTGCTTGTTGCAAGTGAAAGTAAAAAATTAGTGAAAAAAATTTAGTAGAATGGAAGAAAAAAAATTTGTACAACTGAAAAAAGAAGAATTCAAAATTAGAGAGTATGTTAAAAATGCAATAGGAAAGAGTAAAATAAGTTTTGTATCTATCGAGTATACTCCTGTAGGAGAAAAAATAATTGTTACTACAAGTAAACCTGGTTTTGTTATAGGAAGAAAAGGTGAAAAGATAACAGAACTTACTGAAACATTAAAAAAGAATTTTAAGCTTGAAAACCCTCACATAGAAATAAAGGAAATCGAAAGACCTGAATTTGATGCCCAAACAGTTGCAGATGAGCTTGCACTGTTACTTGAAAGATTTGGAAGTTTAAAATTTAAAGTTATTGCTTATAAAATGCTTCAAAAAATAATGAAAGCAGGAGCATTGGGAGTTGAAATAAGATTAAGCGGAAAATTGCCAAGTGAAAGAGCAAAAAGTTGGAGATTTGCAGAAGGCTACTTGAAAAAGACAGGCGATACTGCTAAAATAGTAGACAGGGCAGAAGCGGTTGCTCAAACACTTCCGGGAACAATTGGAATAAAAGTAAGTATTTTATCTCCTGAAAAAAAGATTCATGATAAGATAATAATAGATGAAAAAATAAAACAAAAGTTATTAGAAAATCAAAAAATTTTAACAGAGGAACTTAAAGATGGCAATACTAAGAAAAAAGGAAATTAAAAATATGTCAGAAAAAGATATAGAAGAAAAAATAAAAGAATTAAGAATAGAACTCGTAAAAAGATATGCGCCAGCAAATAAATCTAGTAAGATAAAGGCAAAAGAAATAAAAAAAGCAATAGCGAGATTATTGACCGCTCAAAAGTTAATGCTTAAAAAATAAAGAATTAATATGGAGATATGTCCTAAATGCGGATTACCAAAAGAAGCTTGTGTATGTACAGAGATAGCAAAAGAAGAACAAAAAATAACTGTTGACGTGGAAAAGAAAAAATTTGGTAAGCTATCCACAGTAATTTCCGGGTTTAATAAGAGTATTGACTTAAAAGAACTCGCAAAAAAACTTAAAGAAGAGTTCGCATGTGGAGGAACAGTAAAAGATAATAGAATAGAACTACAAGGAGACCATAAGAAAAAGATGAAACAAGCTTTAATTAAATTTGGTTTTCAAGCAGATTTAATAAAAGAATAAAAACAAAGAAAAATGAAAAAAGAAAAAAATGAAATAGTCGAAAGTAGCAAAGTCGAAAAAGAAAACTTAAATAGTTGTACGGATAAAACTTGTCCTATTCATGGTTCTCTTAAAACCCGGGGCAGAAGTTTTAAAGGTTATGTCATAAGAAAGTTTCCAAGAAGAGTAACAATAGAGTTTGAAAGGGTTGTGAGTATAAGAAAATATGAAAGATATTACATGAAAAAAACAAGAATACATGCAAGATTGCCTAATTGTATGAAGGAACAAATAAATTTAGGAGATTACATCGAAGTAAAAGAATGCAGGCCTCTTAGTAAAATAATCCATTTTGTGGTCATAAAAAAAATAAAATCGAAAGAAGAAAAATCTTAAGGAAAAATAAAATGAAAGCAGTATCAGCAAGAATAACTAAGGGATTGCATATAGGAAGCGAAGTTATAGCAACAGATAATTCTGGAGCAAAAATAGTTAGAATAGTGAGTATTAAAAAAAAGAAAAGTGTAAAAGGTAGGCAAATGTCATGCGGTGTTGGAGATTGGGTCAAAGTTAGCGTTAGAAAAGGGGATCCAGATATGAAAGGAAAAGTTTTTGATGCTGTTGTTGTAAGGCAGAAAAAACCTTATAGAAGACTAACAGGGGAAAGAATATGTTTCACAGATAATGCTATTGTAATTTTAAAAGATGAGAAAGGTAACCCTAAAGGTACTCAAGTTAAAGGATGTATTCCAAAAGAAATCGCTGAAAGATGGAAGGAAGTCGCAAAAATAGCAGTGGGAGGAATAGTATAAAATGAAACAAGAATTTTCTAAAAAATGGAAAAGAAGTAAACAACCAAGAAAACAAAGAAAATATAGAATAAATTCGCCTTTACATATAAAACACAAATTTCTTTCATGTAATTTGAGTAAAGAATTAAGGGAAAAATACAAAAGAAGGAATTTTCCATTAAGAAAGGGAGATAGTGTAAAAATAATGAGGGGAGAATTTAAAGGAAAAACCGGAAAAATAAGTACAGTAAATTTAAAAAAAATTAAAGTAACTGTTGAAGGAATACAAAAACAAAAGAAAGATGGCACAAAAGTTAATGTTTATTTCGATCCCTCAAATTTACAGATAATTGAATTAAATCTCGAAGATAAAGAAAGAGAGAAAGCATTAAAAAGAAAAATTAGTGAACAAAAGGAGAAAAAATAAAATGCATTTAAAAAGAAGAGCGATACCAAAAACATGGCCTTTGCCAAAAAAGGGAACAAAATATGTAGTTGTACCTTCAGAAAAAGGTCTCCCCATTCTTATAGCGATAAGAGATATATTAAAACTAGCAGAGAATAAAAGAGAAGTTAAAAAGATACTTAATAACAAAAACGTTTTTGTAAATAATAGAATGGTAAGAGATATAAAATTTGCACTAAAATTGTTTGATGTTTTAAAATTGAAAGATAAATTATATAGACTTACAATTAAAAATAAAAAATTTTATCTTGAAAATATTAATGAAAAAGAAGCGGAAACAAAAATTGCTAAAATAATAGGTAAAAAAATACTAAAAGGAAAAAAAATACAAATTAACCTGAATGATGGAAGAAACTATTTTACAAAACAAGATTTTAAAGTAGGAGATTCTGTTTTAATCGATTTTAAGGAAGGAATAAAAAGATTTATAGAACTTAAAGAAAAAGCAAAAGTTTTTGTTGAAAAAGGTAAACATATCGGAAAAATAGGAATTATAGAAAAAATAAATAACAAACTGGCTGAAATTAAGTTAGATAATAAAGAAAAAATAAATGTTAATCTAGATGCTCTAATTGCATTAGAATGAACGAATTAAACAAAAATAAAATGAATGAAATAAAATTGGAAAAAGTTGTATTAAGTATAG
>JAWAAV010000071.1:0-3544 GCA_038884935.1 Candidatus Pacearchaeota archaeon | reverse complement strand
AGAAAAAGATTAAAAGAGGGAAGGGATCCTTTTACAAATCTTATTTTTACGCACGATTGTTCTAATTTTAATAAAGGGGTTGTGAATTCTTCATATAAGTATTTGCCGAGTATGAAAGAAAAAGTCGAAAAACAGATGGAGTTTGTTGATAAACTTCGTTCATTAAACCCTTCAGACGTTGCTAAGCTTGTGATTGATAGACATTTTATAAGGGATATAAGAGGAAACTTAAGAAAATTTTCTCAACAAGAATTTAGGTGTAGTAAATGCAATGAAAAATACAGAAGGCCTCCGCTTGTTGGTAAGTGTTGGAATTGTGGAGGAAATATTATTTTTACAATTTCTGAAGGGAGTATTGTAAAATATTTAGAACCGGCCTTGCAGCTTGCTGAAAAGTATAAAATCCCTGAATATATGAAGCAGAGCTTAGAGCTCACGAAAAGTTATATAGAAAGTATTTTTGGCAAGGAGTCTGAAAAACAAGCAGACTTAAAGAAGTGGTTTTAATCATTTTTAGTATTAATTTTAAGACAATAATAATATATATGAAAGCTTTTTTGAGTCTCACAAATGAATTCTAAAACGGAAAATACCAAAGCAGTGCAGGAAGCATTAGGCAGCCCATCATCAGAGTTCTTCTGGCGCCGGATAATATTGTAAAAAGGCCGAGAAATGTAGAAACTAAAAAAAGGAGAAATCCTAATGAACCTGCAAAAAATAAAACAACTAAAGAAATAAAAATTAAAACACAAAAAGAAAGTTTTTTGTAATTTATTTTTTCTATATTACAAGAAAAAAACTTTGAAAGGTTTAAACCAACAAAAAAACTTATTAAACCAGAAAATGTAATTATTAAAATTAGAATAAATAAATGAGAAATAGAAAATTCTGGTAAAATCTGAGAAATAGCAGCAGCAGATCCGGTTCTTTGAACGTTTATACTATAAAGAGATATAATACTCAAACCCATTACAATAGTGTTTATACTTCCTATGAGCATTAAGAATTCTGGTTTGTTTTGTTCTTTTGTTATATCTGAAGAAATGACTGCCGCTTGCCCAGAACCGAGAGCTGGAAGAAAAGAACAAAGAGAAGAGGCAAGAGATGTTACACTAATAATTTTAAAGAGTCTTTTTTTATTTAAACTTATTTTAAACTTGTGAATTTTTTGTTTGGGAATTTTCTGTTTTTTCATTAAACTTATAATTAAAGAAGAAGAACCAAAAAGACCTGTTAGCATAGGCATAAGGTATTCTTTTAAGGGTAAAGAAAAACTAGAAATGCCAACTAAACCCGAGAGTGTAAAGACAATAAAAGCAAGAACTTTATTTTCTTCTCTTATTAAAAGATAAATTGACACAAAAAATAAAACAAAAAACATGAATTTTTTAATAAAAAAATAAAATTTTGGCAAGAAAAAGACAAAAATTGGTGAAAGTATTAAAATAACAAAAAGACCGATTAAACTGCCGTATAAAGTGTATAAAACAGCGTTATAACCTTTACCTTCAAGAAGTAAAGAATGACCTGGTAAAATACTAAGTGTAGTGTCCTCATCAGGAAGTCCGAGGAAAATACTTGGAATAAAATCAATAAATGTGTGTGTGATTGACATTGAAACAATAAAAGAGGCAAGCGGAAGAGGTTGAAAGTATTTTGAGAGGTAAGTAAAAGATGAAACAATAAAAAAAGCAAGTGTATTAACATGAATACCTGGTACGAGGCCGGTAAAAGTACCAGCTAATATACCTAAGAGAAGACCTGCAATAATTTGTGAAACAAAATTAAGCATTTTAGTATTTTTCTATAATTTTTTCTGCTTGAATTTGAGTTTTATTTTTATAAATTTGAATTTTACCAATAATTAAAACTTCTTTATTCAAAAATGTTAAATTATTTTTATTACTTGTATCACAATTACAAATAACCTCTATTTCACAAGATTGGTTTTTAAGGATAAAAAGTTTAAAATTTTCCGAGAGTATTTTTTCTCTTGTTATTGCTCCTTGTATTTCTATATTTTCTTTTTCTCTTATATTTTTTTTTAAATTTTCTATATCACAAATAGAGATTTGTTTTGGTTTTGTAGATTTTGAAATAATAAAAAGAATAAAGATTCCAACTAAAGAAAGAATAAGAAAATTCTTCTTTAATTTTTCGATATTTTTTTTCATAAAGCGATGAGGTGAGAAAGATTTAATAAGATTTATTTGCTAGAGTAAATATGGATATTGAAACTAAGTTAGATTTAATAAAGGGTGTAGCTGAAGGAGGGGAAATAATAACAGAAGAAGAATTGAGAAAACTATTAGAAACTAACAACCACCCAATTGCTTATGACGGTTTTGAACCTTCTGGATTGGCACATATTCCTTTTGGGATATTAAGAGCAGAAAATCTTAAAAATATGTTAAAAGCAGGCGTGAAATTTAAGCTCTGGCTTGCTGATTATTTTGCTTTTATTAATAACAAGTTAGGTGGAAATTTAGAAAGAATTCAAAGAGCAGGGAAATATTTTATTGAAGTTTGGAAAGCTTGTGGAATAGACCCTAATAAAGTTGAAATAATTTGGGCTTCTGAAAGAATGAATAATATAAACTATTGGGATAGAGTTTTAAGAATCGCAAAAGAGATAACTCTACAAAGAAGTTTAAGGGCAACGACTGTAATGGGAAGAAAACAAGGCGAATTACAATCAACAGCACAACTTTTTTATCCTTGTATGCAAGTTTCTGATATTTTTGAGTTGAATGTAGATATATGCCAGTTAGGGCTTGACCAGAGAAGAGCAAATATTTTGGGGAGAGAAATCTCAGAAAAATTAAAATGGAAAAAGCCTATCGCAGTACACCATCATATGATTATGGGCTTACAAGGGATAAAGAAAGAAGGAACAGAAGAAGAAACTATAATGGCAAGTAAAATGAGTAAAAGCAAACCTGAAACCTGTATTTATATGCATGATAGTTTAGAAGATATAAAAAGAAAAATAATAAATGCTTACTGTCCAGAAAAAATAATTGAAGGAAATCCTCTTTTTGATTATTTAAAATACTTAATTTTTAAAAGATATTCTGAAATAAAAATAGAACGGCCTCTTAAATTTGGAGGGGATATTGTTGTTAATTACGAAGATCTTGTTAAGATTTATACAGAAGGAAAATTACACCCTCTTGATTTAAAGAACACAGTTATATTTTATTTAAATGAGATGATAAAACCTGTGAGAGATTATTTTGAAAAGAATACTAAAGCTAGAAAACTTTATGAAGAGATAAAACAATATTCCATAACAAGGTAAATTAATTATATTCGAGTTATCTTTTAGTCCATAGTTTAGATAAATTATATAAATTTAAATTTATTCTATTAAGGTATACTTAAATTCCAAAAACATTAAAATAGCTTTTCAATCTTTTTATTTTGATTATTTTAATTAATAGTTATACTTCACAGCTTGTTGTTAGTAAATCTAAAAAAGCCTATTAATACTAACTGCTTTTCAATCGATGGATAATAAATATACAAAGTTAAAATTATAAGG
>JAWAAV010000070.1:0-3588 GCA_038884935.1 Candidatus Pacearchaeota archaeon | reverse complement strand
GTACGCAGAAGTATGTTATGATTTTTGGTCGGGCGGTGGCGATTTTGTAAAGAACGACGAGCCTCAAGCAGACCAGGATTTTTGCCCGTTTGAACAAATGGTAAAATATGTTAAGCAAGCAATGGATAAAGCAGTAAGAGAAACCGGGCAGAAAAAAGTGCATTCATTTAATGTTTCTTCTCCTGATTTTGATACAATGATAAAGAGATGCGAAATAATAAGAAATGCAGGCTTTGAGCCAGGGAGTTATGCTTTTCTTATAGACGGTATAATGGCTGGTTGGACAGCAGTTCAAACTTTAAGAAGAAGATACCCTGATGTTTTCATTCACTTTCATAGAGCAGGACACGGAGCTTTTACACGACCAGAAAATCCGATAGGTTTTAGTGTTTTAGTTTTATCAAAGTTTGCTCGTTTAGCAGGAGCTTCTGGCATACATACAGGAACAGCCGGAGTTGGAAAAATGAAAGGTTCTCCAAAAGAGGATATTGTTGCTGCAAAAAATATTTTAAATATTCTCGCGAAAGGACATTTTTTTGAACAATCGTGGGAAAAAATTCCTGAAAAAGATAAAGATGCGATAAATCTTATTAAAGAAGATTTAGCTCACTATGTTATTCTTGAAGATGATTCTTGGCGCGGCATAAAAAAATGCTGTCCAATAATTTCTGGTGGCTTAAATCCAACATTGTTAAAGTCTTTTATAGATATAATGGGAAGTATAGATTTTATTACAACAATGGGTGCAGGAGTTCATGCACATCCTCAAGGAACAAAAGCTGGTGCAAAAGCATTAGTTCAAGCTTGTGAGGCATATCAAAAAGGAATTTCAATAAAAGAATATGCAAAAAGTAATAAAGAATTAGCAGAAGCTATAAAATTTTTTTCTAAAAAATCAAATGACATTCGTCATGCTGTTGAAAAAAGTTAATTTTATTTTTGTCCTAAATGAATTATTCTACAATTTGTTTTGATTTTATTAATTTCGTTTATTGTTGCTTCTTTAAATCTTTTCAAATTTTTAATGTCCTTTACTGCTGTTTCAAGCTTGTGCATTACCTCCCAGCAAGATAAACAGCTCCAAAATATGAGGCTCTATTAAACAGAGTTTTTATAATTCCTATAACTGTTAACAGAATCCTAACAAAAATTCCCGTAAGTACATTTTGTGCTAAAATATTTCAAAATTGAGCTCTCTTTTTTCCATCCCACAGTCAATACTCAAAGTTTAAATCATCTTTTTTTGTAATTAACAAACAAATGTTATGTAAAGATTTATTTAACACTAGAAAGTTATTGTTTATTATAAGAATTTTTATAAACCCTCTAAATACTAATAATCCATGTTCACACTACAAGAAATTTTGGAAAGAGAAACAAGAGTATTTTTAGACACTTCAGTCTTATCTTCTTTTTATGACGGAACATCTTCTTTTGAAGAAGCCGATTTAATAAAAGAAAGCGATTCGGTGATTATTTTATCAGACGTTTTAGATGAGGTACGAGCTTTTAGAACTGCTATTTCTAAAGTTAGAAAAAAAATAAAAAAAGCAAAAAGAGTGACAAAATCTGGCGAATCAGGATTACATTACGAGTTATCTGACAAATGTAACAATATAGAAATAAAAACACATTTTGTAAAAAGACTTCTTAGCATTTTGAGAGAAAGAGTTATCAATTTAGGAGAACTGCAGAAGTATCAAACTTTTAGAGAGATTCTGTTTTATTTGGAAGATAATTTAAGGCTTAAAAAACAACATTCAGATAATAGGACAGATGAATCTCTTGTTGCAGCTGCATTATTTCTCACAATATATGGTAAGGGTAATAGTGCGATAGTTTCAGGAGATTCTGATATCCAAAGATTGCTAAATGGATTTTTAGGAACAATAAACAGAAAAGAGCTTATTCCTTATAATGAAAGAATAGTTAGAGGTTTAAATGAGAAAAGGATACGAGTTTATTTCAGAATCCCAGGAACACAGCAATACAAAATTGGTTTAGATTCTTCAGAAGCTAAACTTTATTACTTGCCTTTAGTTAAAGAAGATTTATTAGGACTTGTTTTGCAACAACTTATTTATCTTAGAGATGATCAATCAAATCTTTGTTCAGTCAAAGCCGGTCATTTGCCGCATGTTGTTTTTTCTCCGTGAGAATGATGGTATTCTTGACATTCTTTACACTTTCCGTGTCTTGGACATCCTGGCCAAGTGCAAGGACAATTTTTATTTTCTTCTTGCATTTTATAACTTCTTAACTTTTGGCCCTTTAGGTGTATCGTCAATCCACCAGCCTTTTTCCTTTATCTTTTGCCTTAGTTCGTCAGACAATTTAAAATTTTTTTCTTTTCTTGCTTTTTCCCTTTCTTTAACAAGATTCATAATTTCTTCCGGAATTCTAATTTCTTCTTTTTCAAGTAAGCTTAAACCAAATACTTGATCCATTTTTTTAATTGTTTCTATTTTTCCAAAAGCCTTTTCGTCTCTTACTAGCTTCCACAATACTTGCAGGGCTTTCGGCATGTTTAAATCATTATTAATCGCTTTTTCAAAATCTTTTAAATATTTTTCATTAATTTTTCCGTCATATCTCAATTCTTTGATAATATTTTTAAGTCTCTCATAGCTATTCTGCGCATTTTTTAAATTTTCAAGACTAAACTCTAGTTGTTTTCTATAATGGGTTGTGAGGCATAAATATCTATAAGAAAGAGGACTAAAGCCCATTTTTTCAAGTTCAGAAATTGTATACAGTCCTCCTTTACTTTTACTCACTTTTTCTCCTTTAAACGTCAAAAATGCTCCGTGTAGCCAATAATTAACAAATTTTTTACCTGTTGCTGCCTCGCTTTGCGCAATTTCATTTGTATGATGAATTTGAATATGGTCTTCTCCACCAGTATGAATATCAAAACTTTCTCCTAAATATTTCATAGACATCGCAGAACACTCTATATGCCATCCGGGAAAACCAATACCCCACGGGCTTTGCCATTCTTGTTGTCTCAAGCCGGGCTTTTCAGAAAACTTCCATAAGGCAAAATCAGTTGGATTTTTTTTCTCTCCTATACTTACTCTTATTCCAGCTTTTAGCCCTTCTTTTTTTAATCTTGCGAGTTTGCCATAATCTTTAAACTTGCTTGTATCAAAATAAATTCCGTCTTTTGTTTTGTAGGTGTAACCTTTTTCTTCGAGTTTTTTTATCAATTCGATTTGTTCTTTTATATGCTCGGTTGCTTTGCACCAAATTTCAGGCTCTATTATATTTAATTTTTTAAAATCTTCTTTAAAAATTTTCCAATAAAACTCTACAATCTCGCTTGCTTTTTTATGTTCTCTTTCCGCTGCTAACTCCATTTTATCTTTGCCAGTATCGGCATCGCTTGTTAAATGTCCAACATCAGTAACATTCATTACATGTTTTACTTTAAAACCATTATATAACAAAACTCTCTTTAAAATATCAGAAAAAATATAAGTTCTTAAGTTTCCTATATGTTGATACCAATATACAGTAGGGCCGCACGAATACATTCTTACTTCTTTGTCTTTTATTGGTTTGAACACTTCTTTTTTTCTTGTTAAA
>JAWAAV010000069.1:0-3607 GCA_038884935.1 Candidatus Pacearchaeota archaeon | reverse complement strand
AGCATAAATCTGCTCGTGGAAAATCAATTTCTAAAATATCTTTGCATCCTAATTTTGCATTTATATGTTTTTCTTTTGCAAATTTTTCAACAAATTTGATTACCGCATTATCTAAGTCATAACCTATATAAAGTTCGGGAGTAAAATTAAAGTAATGTAAAGCTAGAAGATTAAAGCCACAACCAAGATCCAAAATAATCTTTGCGTTGTTTTGTTTTATTTTTCTTACAAGTTCTTGGTAAATTGGAAGCCTTTCTTTTGTTGAACGGTGTATTGTGAGTATTTCTTCTGAAAATTTAAGTTTTTCAAACTTTTTGTAGAACTTTAGCGACAGGGCAGATGTAGATACTTTTCTTAACTTGGCTCTTATTAACTTAATTTTTTCTTCTTCTGTTTTGGCTTTAATTAATTCTGAAAGCTTCTTAACAAAGTCTTTATTGATATGTCTATAAGGGTTTTTAGCTATTACTTTTTCAATAATGTTGTTCATTATAATAAATTTAAAAAAGCTAGAATTTAAACTTTATTAACCAGAAAATCATTTAAACAATGAAGACAGCCTTAAAATAGGGGCTGTCTGCTAGTCTGGTTAGGCTTCCAGGTTCGGGAGTGAAGATATACAGAGAGTCTTTACGAGTCTAGTGACGAAACGAAAAACCTGGCGACCCAAGTTCAAATCTTGGCAGCCCCATTAAGCAGAACCTAACGGTTCTTCCTTAGACCATCTCCCTAGAAAATGACTCAAGGCTGATATAAGCAGAACCTAACGGTTCTTCCTTAGACCATCTCCCTAGAAAATGACTCAAAACCAATGCATAAAATCTAAAAAGCTAAAAAACTTTTAAAGAAAATGCAAAAAATAGTAATAACTCACAGTGATGCCGATGGAATAATTTCGGCTTATTTAATTCAGAAAGCACTTGGAAAATCTCAAGTTTTATTTTCTGGTCAGAATAATCTTTTTAAAGTGTTAGATTCGATAAAGAATAAAAAACAAAAACTGATTATTCTTGATATTTCTCCGACAAAAGAAATTTTAGAAAGAGTAAAAATATTTAACGAAACCTTGTGGATAGACCATCACGAAGAACAAGAAATTCAAAATATTCCAACTAATATTAAACTTATAATCAAACAAAAGCCGAGCACTGCGGAGATAATTGCTGAAGAATTTAAGTTAAACAATGAAAAAATTGTGAAAATTGCAAACGAGATAGATACAAATAATGTCAAGTTAGAAGAAGCAGAAAAATTAAGAGACTATGTTAGTTATATAAGGGATACTGCAAAAGGAATTATTTTTACACCTATGGCAAGAGAACTAATAACAAAACTAGATAATCTCGCTTTTTTAAATAATCCCCATACAGTTTTAAAACTTGCTGCTTATAAATTGGAAGAAAAAAAGAAAGCAGATATGCTTAAAACTAGTGAAGAAGAAATAAGAGGGAATAAAATAGTTTTTACAGAAGTTGCCGGAAATCTTGCGAGTTATGAAGTAATAAAGAAAGTTAGAGGAGAGTATATTGTTATATTTCACAAAAAAGATAACGGCGTAAAAATAGATTTTAGGACGACAAGTAAGAAAGATGTTTTAAAACTTGCAAAGTTGTTTAAGGGAGGGGGACATTTGTATGCTGCCGGCGCTTTTACAAAAAATAAAAAAGAAAGCAATATAAAAAAGAGAATTATAAATTTTATAAAGAAAAAAATATAGGTATAAAAATGACAAAAGAGGGCAAAGAAAAAGAAGAAAATAAAGATAAAAAAGGGAAAGTAACTTTCAATATTTCTAAAAAAAATAATTTTTCCGAATGGTATACTGAAATAATTCAAAAAGCGGAACTTGCCGATATAAGATACAATGTAAAAGGTTTTATTGTGTTTCAACCATGGAGTGTGTTGGCTATGGAGAAAATGTATAGTTGGTTGGAAAAAGTTTTGCAGAAAAAAGGACACAAACCTTATTGGTTTCCTACAGTTATTCCTGAAAAAAATCTGAAAATAGAATCATCTCATATTAAAGGTTTTACGCCAGAAGTTTTTTGGGTTACAGAGGCGGGCGATAATAAATTAGATGAAAAACTTGCATTGAGACCTACTTCAGAAACAGCTTTTTATCAAATGTTTTCTTTATGGATAAGAAGTTATAAAGATTTGCCCTTCAAAACATATCAAAGAGCAAATGTATTTAGATACGAGACAAAAGCAACCCGGCCTTTTTTAAGAAGTAGAGAATTTTATTGGATTGAAACACATTGCGCACATGTAACAAAAGAAGATGCAATGAAACAAGTATTTGAGGATATGGAAACAACAAAAGAAGTTTTACACGACATCTTTGGATTACCATTTATATTTTTTGAAAGACCTGCTTGGGATAAATTTCCTGGAGCAGAAAGAACTTTTGCTGCAGATGTTCTCAACCCTGACGGAAAATTAGTTCAACAGCCATCAACACACTTACTTAAACAAGAATTTGCAAAAGGGTTTAATGTGATGTATAAAGATAAAAACGGAAAAGACAAATATGTTTGGATTACTTGTTACGGGCCTGCGATTTCTAGAATATTTGCAAGTATCATAATTGTTCATGGTGATGATAAGGGCTTAAGGTTTCCGTGGAGAATAGCGCCAAAACAAGTTGTTATAATCCCAATAAGGACTAATAAAGAAGTTTTAAATGAAGTTGAAAAAATTAGACAAGAGCTGGAAGAAAGAAATATTTCTGTGGAAGTTGATGCAAGTGAAAAAATGCCCGGTGAAAAATTTTATTTTTGGGAAATGAAAGGCGTTCCTTTAAGAATAGAGCTGGGTTTAAAGGAAATAAAAGAAAAAAAGCTAACTATTTATAGAAGAGATATAAATAAAAAAGAAATTGTTGAAAGAAATTCTCTTTTAAAATATATAGAAGAGATTGCAAAAGATTATGATAAAACTTTAATAGAGCAAGCAGATAGTTTGTTTAAAGATGCAATTTCTTATGTTAAGAATAGGCAAGAATTACAAAAAGCAATAGAAAACGGAAAAATCGCTAAGTGTGAGTTCTGTTCTGTTGATATGGATGGAGTAAAATGTGCAGAAGTTGTAGAAAAAGAAATTTTAGCTCAAGTAAGAGGCACAAAACTAGATGAAAAAGAAAGCCCAAAAGGAAATTGTATTATATGTGGCAAAAAAGCAAAAGCAATGGTTTATATTGCAAGACAATATTAAGTTTCAGTAAGAATTATTTTAGTTTAAGGCATTACCGGGTATTACTTATTTTTAAACATAATAAGTGATTACAATTCATCTTAAGCTTATTTTTTCTATTGATAATTATTATTTTTAAACATATTTTACTAAACTTATTGAAGATAATTTTAATTTGGTTATATTTTAAACATTTAGAATCCAGTCAATCTAAATTTAAAGATAAATTATTCTTTAATAGTTGCGATTATTAAAGGCAATGCAATAGTTGCATCACAAAAAACATCAACGAACTTTGCTTTTTCTTTCATTTTTCCCCAACTAATGCCTTCTTTTAAAGGAGCCCCACTCGATCCGCCAGGCTCTGGACGGTCTGTAGAAATTTGAATCCCATAATCTGCTCCTTTTGAAAATT
>JAWAAV010000068.1:0-3622 GCA_038884935.1 Candidatus Pacearchaeota archaeon | reverse complement strand
GATCTCGAAGTAATCGTGCCAAGGATAGAAAAAATGGGTTTAATTGTTTTTGAACCCTTTAGAGAATGCGGGCAAAAATTGCAAAAAGAATTTCAAGCTGCTCTGAGGTTAAAAAATTTGAGAGATAGAGGAGAAAAATATCAAGAATTAAATATGAAAATTGGGGATATAAATAACAGGTTAATGGAGCAATCTGATTGTCTTCTTGCTATTCTTGATGGAGGGCATTCTGTGGATGATGGAGTCGCGAGTGAGATAGGGTATTTTGCGGGACTTGGAAAAGGGCCTATTTTTGCATTAAGGAGTGATTTTAGAGCCGCAGAAAATACAAGTTGTATTAATGCTCAAGTACATATCTATATAATGAGAAGTGGAGGAAAACTTGTTTCTTCACCAAATCATAGATTTAAGAATAGAAAGTATCCTATTTTAGAAACTTGGTTTTACGAAATTCAAAATTGGCTTAATTCTTTAACAAAAAGTTTTAAAGAGTAAAATTATTTTTCAACTTGAGAAATTATCTTAGAGAAGTTCCATAATGATTCTTGCTGTTTTAATTGGGTCGTGCCTTAGAATAGTCTTTCTTTCCGAGAGATATTCTTCTAAGAGTTCGGCCCCTATTACTTTTGCTCTTATTTTAGATTTTGTTAAATCGTCTTCCACAAACTTTTGTTTTTCGCTTAAATATTTTCTTTCTGCTTTTTTAGAAGGCCTTTTTGTATTTATAACAATATGTGTAAGAGGCAACTTAAGATAGGTTTCAATTTCTTTTACGAAGTCACTTGCTTTGAAGTCGTAATTGCCTTGTTTGGTTACAAGATTACATACATACACTCTTATATCACACTCTCTTATTGCTTCTCTTATGCCTTTAACTAAAAAATTAGGTATTATACTTCCATATAAATCTCCTGAACAAATTACAACTTTGGTTGCTTGTCTAATAGCTTCCGCGGCTTCTTTGTATATATAGGGAGTTGGTACTGCAAAAACTTCTTTTATTCTACATTTTGATTCTTTGTAACTTACTTCTACCTGCCTGTTTAGTAATGTGTCATCTGTTAATCTCGCAAAAATATTAAAATCGTCTAATGAGACAGGCAATACTCTTCCCTTAATCCCAAGTAAATTTCCTGCTCGTCTTATTGCTTCCGCTCTTCCGTATTTTTGTTCTAAAACACCAATAATAAGATTTCCAAGGCTCGGACTTGCCCTTCCATTTCTTTCAAGACGTGAATCAAATATGTCTCTTAAATCGCCTGCTTTTTCATCATTTGCTAATGCTACGAGACACTGTCTTAAATCCCCTGGAGGCAAAACCCCAAACTCGTCTCTTAATTTCCCCGAATGCCCTCCAGAGTCACAAACATTAACAATTGCTGTTAAATCGCAATCATAATTTTTTAAGCCTCTTAATATCTGGTAGTGTCCGGTTCCGCCGCCGATTGTCACAATTCTTTGCATAATTATGCATTAAAGGTTAAATATAAAAGAATTTAGATGGTAAAAGAGAATCGACATAAAAGCAATTTTAGAATAAGAATAAACATTAATTTATAGACGCGATGGATAAAGCACAAGGACTTTTTGATTAAAGAAAAAAGTTTATTCTTCTTCAGTTTTCGTAATCGCGCCGGATTTTCCTATAGCACTTGAAGGATTTGGAATTGTTTTGACAAAATCCATTATAGAATATTTAACAAATTTTAATATTGTTTGATCAGAATCATCTATATGAACTTGCAAAACATTTAGGTTATTTGTTATACAATTAAGATTCCAGACCAGCTTTCCATCTATTATTTGTAATAAAGCAATTATTTTTTTGATACTATCGGTTATTGTTCTGTTTTTCATTTCGTCTTCAACTATGCCTTTTAATGCTTTTAAGTCTGTTTTTATTTCACCTTTAATTTCGGGTAGTTTTTTCTTGAGAGGTAAACGAGAAATATTCATTTTAACCCCATTATCGAGACTAAAAGTTGCGATTTCTTTTTTTCCAATCACAAAGTCAAGTTGATGAATATCTTTGCCTGTTTCAAAATCTAAAACAAAGAAACCCGTACATAGGTAAATATTAGAATTTTTTTGTTTAAGATTCTTATAAATTTCTGATTCTAAAACTTTTTTAAGATAATGTTCGAACTTCATTTTGCTCTTTTTATATTTTAACTTCTAAGAATAGAGGGTTTATAATCTTTTCTCAATCTCGTCAGTTATCTTTTTTATGAAATCTTCTATCTTTATACCGAATCGAGGTTTTTTATCCATCCCCCTTTCTTTTACTGCGATGGTATTTGTTTGCTCCTCTTTATCTCCGATTGTTATTATATAAGGTATTTTCATTAGTTCTGCATTTCTAACTTTTTCATTTATTGTGTTTGGATCAAAATCGGAATCCGCGCGAATACCTACTTGCTTTAGTTGTTCAAGAACTTTTTCGGCTGTTTTTATATTTCTATCTGTGAAACTTAAGACTCTAACCTGAATCGGAGAAAGCCATGTTGGAAGAGTTCCGTTTGTATGCTCTAATAAAATTCCTATAAACCTCTCCAAACTTCCGTACACTACTCTATGAAGCATTATTGGTGTATGTTCTTTACCATTTTTTCCTATATAACTTAACTCAAATCTTGCTGGGATGTTAAAATCTAATTGTAAAGTAGAACATTGCCACTCTCTTCCTAAAGAATCTTTTATCATTACATCTAAAGAAGGGCCGTAAAATTTTGCTTCTCCAGGATTTTTAACAAAATCAATCTTTAGTTTATTTAATGCTCCAGCTAGAGTATCTTCTGCTTTTTTCCACAGCTTATCATCTCCTAAATATTTATCTTTCTTTTCTTCGCTTCTGACACTAAGAGTAAATTTATAATCTTTAAATCCAAATTTTCCGAGAAGTTTTTTGAATAACTTAATTACTTCGATAATTTCGCTTTCTAGTTGTTCTTCTGTGCAAAAAATATGAGCATCATCTTGTGTGAATTGTATTACTCTGAATAATCCAGCAAGTACTCCCGATAATTCAAGCCTATGAACTTTGCCAAGTTCTGCAATTCTTAGCGGCAGTTCTTTGTAACTTCTAGGTCTTGTTTTGTAAACTAGCATTCCCCCCGGACAATTCATCGGCTTTACTGCAAAATCTCTTCCTTCATATTTTGTTGTAAACATGTTTTCTTTATAGAGTTTCCAGTGTCCAGAAATCTCCCAGAGTTTTCTGTCCATTATTTGAGGTGTTGAAATTTCTTGATAACCTGCTTTTTCATGTTCTTCTCTCCAATATTTAATAAGCTCATTAAAAATTATCAAGCCATTATTGTGCCAGAAAACCATTCCTGGCGCAACTTCATTAAATGAAAATAAATCTAGCTTTTGTCCAAGAATTCTATGATCATTATCTTTTAATTTTGAAGTGTCAAGTTTTGTTTTTGATATTTCTTTTAAAAGTCTTTTTCTAATCTCATCTTTTATTTCTGGCTCTTTTTGTATAATTTTCCCACCTTCGATATGTAATTCTCTTGACAACTCTGCAAGAGGATGGCCTTTGCATTTAAGCTCGAACTCTTTGTAATAGCCAAAAGGCGCCCTTATCACATTAAATTCTTTTTCTTTTGAAAGAGCT
>JAWAAV010000067.1:0-3704 GCA_038884935.1 Candidatus Pacearchaeota archaeon | reverse complement strand
TCTGAACTTCAATTAGAGGAAATGCAACAAATTTTTAATAATTTAGTTAAAATAATTGATTATAAAGATAACATTATAATCATAATAGAACCCGGTACTAAAAAAGGGTTTCACAATATTAAACTTTCCAAAAATCTTTTAGGAAAATATGGGTTTAAATTTTTAAATACCTGTCCAGTAGAAAATTGCCCCATGAGTGGAAAGGATTGGTGTCATGAAAATTTAATCTTTCCAAGAAGCACTTTGATTGAATACATTGAACAAAAAACAGGATTAAACAATAAATTCATTAACTTCACTTATGGGCTATTTAGCACAAAAATTAATAAAATTATTGATTTTAATGAAAATACATTTAAAGTTGTGAGCAATCTTTTTGATAGAAAAGGTGAATATGCAATTTATTTATGCGGAAAGACTGGGATTCAGTTATTTTCTTTACTAAAAAAGCACTTAACAGAATTAAATACTCAATTTAGGAATCTTCGAAGAGGTGACATTGTTTACATAAAAGATTTTAATAAAATAAGTAACTTTTATAGATTAACAGAAACTTCAGATGTGAAAATAATAAAAAAATTTGACTATAGTAATTTTTCTTGATTTTTTCCCATAAAAATTGTATTTTTGAAAATTGCATCTTTTCAAAGGAATTTAAAGTGAAAAGTTTTATTAGTCAAATCAATTTGATTGTGCTTATTAGTCTTAAAAGTGAAGTTTTTAAAAAATTAGAAAATCCATAGTAGAAGGAGAAAACAGTGCCAAGAAAAAAGAAAGTAGAAAACCCACTATCAGGTTTAAACTTCATACCAAAAAAAGTTTTTTTTACAAGAGGTGTAGGTTATCATTCAGAAGAACTTGCTTCTTTTGAGCTTGCATTAAGGGACGCAGGCATAGAAAAATATAATTTAGTTACAGTCTCAAGCATATTTCCACCGCATTGTGAAATCATTTCAAAAAAAGAAGGCTTAAAAATGCTACAACCTGGACAGATTACTTTTTGTGTTATGAGTAAATTGACTTCCAACGAACCACATAGATTGATTGTTGCTTCTGTTGGTTGTGCTATACCAAAAGAAAAAAATGTTTATGGTTACCTTTCTGAACATCATCGTTTTGGTCAAAATGAACAGGAAGCAGGAGATTATGCTGAAGATTTAGCAACCATGATGCTTGCAACAACACTTGGTATTGAATTTGATGAAGACGCAAACTGGGACGAAAAAAGGCAGGTCTGGAAAATTTCGGACAAAATAGTTATTACATCATCTATTGCACAGGAAGCAATAGTACCAAAAAATAAATATGCTACTGTTTTAGCTGCCGCAGTCTTTACCTTCTAATCAAATACAATTTTTAAAATATATAAAAAAGGAGGAATTAACTAAATGGCTAATTCCTCCTTCTAAATTTTATTTCTGAAATTTAATGTTTATTCTTCTTCCTCGATTGACTCTTCAGTTTCTTCTTCGAAAGTTTCTATTTCTTCTTCTTCAAAAGGAGTAAAGATACCTTCCCTTGCCTCTTTTTTTGCTTTACAACTTACACAAAGGGTTGCAAAAGGTACCGCTTTCAACCTTTGTTTAGATATTTTTTCTCCACACTCTTCACAATAACCATATGTTCCTTCTTCAATTCTTCTTAAAGCATCTTCTATAGCCATGAGTTTATTTTTTTCCTGAGCCGACATGATTATTCCTAATTCTCTTTCTCTTTCCTGAGAAGCTAAATCATACTCGTCACCCACTTCATTGTGCTCTGCATGTTCACTTTCTCTGATAGTATTTATATCACGAATGATTTCTTCTTTCATTTTTAATAGAATTTTTTTAATATCTTCCATAATTGCCCCCTTAAAATTGGTTCTAAAATGAGTGTTTAATATAATGAAATAATTTAAAAAAGTCAATTAATTTAGACACCAAAAATTTTACACATAACTGGATCTTTTCTTTCTATACTACCTGCTCTAAACCTGCACCCCCCTCCACATTCCTTTACATAATAACACTTGCTACATTCTTTTATATCAGCAATTTTGATTAAACTTCTGTTCTTCAGTGCATTCATAAGTCCTTCTTCAATTCTACCATAAACTCTATCCTGAAAAAAACCACAGGGTAAAAATCTTCCATCAGGTGTTAATGTCATTAAATGAGTACCACATCCATATTCATGGTCTTCGTCTGTAGAGTGAAAACTTGCTCCAAATCGGTATTTAAAACAGTCAATTGCCTCATCAATAGAAGGAACTATATTTTCATTTAAACTTAAATTACCAGTGATGACTGGAAAATCAATACCCCATTCCTTAATATTATATTTTTTTATAATTTTTTTCATTTTTTTAAATTCATTCAAGTTTTCTTTATGTATCATTGTTGCTATTGAAATATCAATGTTCGAATATTTTTTTAGCTTTTCTATGCTCGCTATTACCTTTCTGAAAGTTCCTTTACCTCTAATAAAATCATGTCCCTGTTCCATCCCATCTAAACTTATCTGAACTTCATCAATATTCCATTTACTAATATCAAATTTATCTAACAAAATACCATTAGTAAGTAGTACTACCCTTGCAGGATAACCTTTTAGATATCTGTTTAATTCTTCAAAATGAGAATAAAGTAATGGTTCTCCACCAGATAATATCAATCTTATACCCTGTATCTTTATAAATTCTCTCAGAATCTTTTTTAAAAGTGTAAAAGACAACTCATCGCTACTTCTTTCTCCCTGATAACAGTGAAGGCATTTAAGATTACACTTATTTGTCAGTTGTATTTCCAGATATCTAAGAGTCGGAAATGGAGGATTATAAATTATAAACCTTCTTTTTTTACTTTTTTCACTAATTGCAATTATTGAATTTTTCAAAAGCGTTTTTAAAAATCTTTTTGGAGGATTTAGTTGAGAAAGTAAATTAGAGCCGTCACAACTTAAAATGAAATTAAATGCTTCCTCGTTTAACTCGTATAATTCATCATTTTTTTTATCAAGAAGATAAGGTTTTTCAAGCTTCTTAGGGAAGAAATTATCAGCTAATTTCACAAATCCGTTTAATATCATCAATAGTTATCAAACCCTTAGCCAGTATATGCTGAAAATAAATGTAACCACCACAGGGTGGGCCTGGATTTTCTTCCAGTTGAAAATCACAATCATTTTTTTGATAATCACATTTTGAACAAAAAATTGCTTTAAGGTCATTGAAATTATTTGTAAATTTAAAATTTTCCTGAGGAAAATAAAAAAAAGGAAATTTCTTTGCCAAAGAAACAGGATAACACCCTTTTTCGCTTTCCTTATCTTCTTTATAATAACTACAATACTTCTTACATATTAGCTTCATAAAAAATAAGGGGAGGTATGATTCACCCCCCTTTCCTTCTCAATTTGAAAAGTTAGCTTTGGTATTAGCAGGAGCTCTTACACTTACAAAGGCCTTTTACTATCTTTTTTACCTTTTTAATTTTCATATCAATACCTCCTTTTAGTCTTATATTTAAAGAATATCATTAAAAAAATATTTGTCAAGATGACTAATTTTTAGTTCTTTCTCCAAAAAGCGCTGTACCAATTCTTATCATTGTTGAGCCTTCTTCAACTGCAACAACATAGTCATTCGACATACCCATTGATAGTTCCATTAATGGCTCTTTATACAATCCATTTTTATTTATACTGTCCATCAATTCTCTTAT
>JAWAAV010000066.1:0-3726 GCA_038884935.1 Candidatus Pacearchaeota archaeon | reverse complement strand
GATAAGGTATTCTTTTTTCATTTTTTTATTGTACTTTCAATAACTTTCTAAATAAACTATTTGTTAATATTCCAAATATGATATAATACCAAATCCACGAACTAAGAACCGATGCATAAATATTTCTTATCCACATAATTAAAACAAACATAGGTAACATTGTTATTATCATTGGTTTTAAAGAGTGTTTCATCATTTCTCCAGAAAGCTCTAAAATTTTTTTCTGCACTTCCATCATTTTTTCAGGATGATTTTTCAATTCCTTTGCTTTTTCTTGATATTCTTTTTGTGTTTTCTTTATTTCAGCGATTCTCGTTTGATTTGTTGTATATTTATAAACGAGCGTCATAAACAAAGTTACAAGAGTTGAAACTATAGCTATACTTATTCTTGGGTAGCTTTGCATTAACTCAATAATAACCATTTTTCTTTATTTTTTATTAACCAATCATTTTTTTCAATGCAGGGTGCATATCCATTGCGTGTTGTTGAGCAATGTTTTGATAAAATTGATAGGTAATCATTACGGCAAGTAGTATGGCAGTACCGTTTGTTAAAGCGCCCAATAAGTCTGCCATTGAAGCAAGTAATCCTACAGCTGCTCCACCCATTACAGTTAAAGGAGTTATATATCTTTCTAAAATGCTTTCAAGTATTCTTTCATCTTGATAGTATATTTTGTGCTTGGCTTGCGGCATCCATTCCACTTGTTTTTACCCAGAGTACAGCAAATATAGTAGAGAAAACAATAAAAAATAAAGTAGAAGTTATTGCTCTAAAAATATCAACTGTCCTTAAACTTCCTGTAGCTATTCCTTGAACAAGATTTACAGGATGAAGCCAGAATGCTAAACCCGCAATTGGTACGCCTTGTGAAAAAGTTCCTAAGAAAGTAGGTCTTCCAAGACCGGTTTCTAACAATCCGGCGAAGAGTTGTAAATTAGCTGTAAGCGCGGCAGTTAAAATTACTGGAATAACAGAGGCATAAAAAAACGCAAGCGGCCATTTTATTCCGTAACCTCTTATTCTATCAAAACTTAAAGGAACTTCTATTCTAAGTGATTGCGCCCATACTACTACAACAAAAATCAAGGCAGTAAAAAAAAGCACTAAAAATGCTCCTATTGCTTCTCTTGGAGCTTGATTAATCAATGCCTGTATTATCACAAGCAGTTTTCCAGCACAAGGAGTTCTTGAAAAATCCGTAAGACAATTCCCTCCATCAGCTCCTATAAATTGTAACAATCCCGTGACAATTCTCCAACCAACACCTGCTGCAATAAATAAACTTACCCCACTCCCGAAACCCCATTTTTGCACTAAGTCGTCCATAAAAACAATTGCTATTCCGCCAAGGATTAGTTGTAAAATCATAATTGTTTTAAATCCGGGCATTGCTTGTAAACCTCTCATTAAAACATATAAACTCGCTTCAAAAATAATAAAAATATAGACAAATAATTTTTGAAGTCCTTGAAAATATTTTTTCCCTTCTTCAGAATGCAAATCTATTTTAATTAATCCTCCTCCTATTAAAAGTTGTAAAATAATGCTAGCTGTAACAATTGGTCCAATTCCAAGACTTATTATACTTCCAAAATCTGTGCCGAGAATTATAGCGAGATATTTGAACCTTTCTAACGAGTTTCTTTCAAGTCCATAAAGAGGAATATTAGCAAGAACAAAAAACAAGAATAGAACAATAAGTGTCCATTTTAATTTCGTATTAAAACTAAGTTTTTTTTCAATAGGGCTTTTAATTTCTGGTAGATTGGTGAATATTTTTTCAAGATCCATACTATTTAAGTTAGTAAAGAATGTTTAAAAAGCTTTTTTGCAATCTTATTTTTTCTTTACTAAAATCTTTCCTTTTTTTACTTTTATCTTTTTTTCTCTTCCTTTCTCTTCTTCTTTTGCTTCCTTTTCCAACTTTTTCTCAATTTTTTCCTTTATTTCTATTTTCTCTTTAGTAGGCTCATCTTTTTTTCTTTTTTTCTCTTTTGTTAAAACAACGGCTTTCCCTCCCACTTTTTCTATCTTTTCTTTTGCAGAATTTGTGAATGCCTTTGCTTTAACTATGATTTTTTTTGTAATCTCGCCATCACCAAGCACTTTATAATTATCTAAACTGATTTCTAAACCTTCTTTCCCTTCTTTTACCACGCCTTCTTTTTTAAAACCTTCAAGTTTTTTTTCAATATCCTCTACATTTATTTCTTTGTAATTTTTTACTTTTTCTTTTCTTTCACCTGCTTTTCCAAAATAAGGCCACAAGTATCTGATAACATAACTCTTTTTTTGATAGCCGCTTCCAGCCATACCTTTTCCACCTCTATTCCCGCTACCTTTATGCTTTTTTGCAGCATAACCACAAAATTTTCTTCCTCTTATTCTACTTCTTTTATTTCTTTTTTTTAGTTTCATTTTTAAAATAAAATTATAACATCCTCATTATTAGTTCATTTATTTTTTCTTTATGATTCCCTAACACTCCTTTTGGAAATTTTTGTTTAGTTTTTATCCCGCCTCGTGGAGGGTGTAAACTAAAAAATGGTTTGGCGTTCAAATCTTCCAATTTTTTATTTTGCTTTTCAAAAAATTCTTCTATAATCTGTTTAAAATCAATTTTTTTATTTTTGTCTATAGGTTTCGCTCTTTTTTTAATTAATTCCATAAAAGTTTCTTTATCTATATCTCCATAGGCTACAAAATTTTCAACTTTTTTAATCATTCCCATTATTACTGGGCTTTCCTTTAAAATAACACAAGAATATTTTTTTCTTAGTCTTAGTCTATTTAAAGTTTCTTTTATATCCTTTTTCAATCCTACTTGCCCGTGTATTCTTATTATTGCTTTCATTTTACTTTTTGACTGTTTTTTTCAAAGCATCTATACAAGCTTTGGCATAATTTATTGTTGTTCTAGTTTGTCCGAGAGTCTTGCTATAAACATCTTTTATTCCAGCTAGCCTAAGAATTTTTTTTCCTTCATCTCCTATTACTAATCCTGTTCCTTGTGGTGCAGGTAATAAACGTAATCTTACACTTCCACTTTTTCCCTCAACAATAAAAGGAACAGTGTGAGGTTCATTACAAGAACAATCAAAACTTGAACATGCTCTATTAATTTTTATAATATTTAATTTAGCGTTTCTTATTGCTTTTTCTCTTGCTGGCAAAGTTTCTTTTGCCTTTCCATACCCAATTCCTACATGACCGTTTTCATCTCCAACAACAGCCATACATGCAAATGTTGGAACATTCCCTTCTGCAGTCTTTTTTTGAGTTTGTCTCCAAACTCTTCTTTTCCCTCCACCAAATTTTCCTTTTGCTTGTCCTATTGCAAGCAAGTCAGATTTTAGTACGAGGAGAGAATCGACAATTTCTGGTTCTAAAATTTTGTATTTATCAAGAATTTCATCTATATTTGTTATTTTCTTTTCTTTAACAAGCTTACCTATTTTTGTTTTAGGAACCCAGCTTGCTAATTTATCTTCGGATTTTTCTTCTTTTGTTTCCTTTATTGATTCTTCAGCAATTTTTTCTTTTCCTTTTTCATTTTCTTTATTTTCTTCTTTTTTAGTTTCGACTATATTTTCTTTCTTCAAGCTTTCTTCTTTATTTTTTTCTGTTTGTTTTTCTTCTACCATCTTAATTTTTAAACTTCTTTTTCTATGTTTTCTTTAATTTTATCAAATATACCCTTGACTTTTGTATTTTCACCTT
>JAWAAV010000065.1:0-3726 GCA_038884935.1 Candidatus Pacearchaeota archaeon | reverse complement strand
CCGATCTGTAATGTATCACGAATTTCAGCTTTTTTATCAAGCTCTTCTTTTCTTAATTTTTTATAATTTTTCAAATGATTATATGCTTTAATTAAACTTTCTTCAGAATTAAGAATAGATTTTTCGTAAGAAATTGCTTCACTTAACTCTAACTTTATATATAACGGATTTATTCCAGTTTTTTGAATATTGTTTGATCCACTTTTTCTAGATTCTCTTTTATATTTAGTATTTCGTTTTCCCATTCTAGTATTTCGTTTTCTTCTTCTTCTTTAAGTTGTTTTACATTTCGTAAGATATTATTAATTTTATCTACTTTATTTTTTGCCTCGTTAAGAGCTCTTAATATTTCATAATATTTTTCAATTTGAACAAAAATTGGGCCTTTTTCGCTCTTTTCTATAATAGGTTTTTCTGTTTTGAAAGGCAGACCGCCAATTTCAAATGTCTTAGGTATTTTTGGAATTTCTTCTTCAATTTCTTCCCCGGTTTCTTCAACATTTTCTTCTTTTTCAGGCTCTTGGATTAATTGTTTAACTGTTTCCCTGCTTATTTTTTCTCCGGTTTTTGACGATGGGAAAGAGGGAAGCGTTGGAATTTTCTCCCCAAGCTCTTTCTCCTCGAGCTCTTTTTTTCCTTCAGGTATCAAAGGTTTTGGTAACGATAGAGGAGGAAGCTCTGGTAATTCTTTGGGTTTTTCTTTTTTAAACCAAATCATATAGTAAGTATCCAAAAACTCTATAAATAGCTTTATTTAAATTTTAAAGTGGTAACAATTAGAAACGAAAAGTATTTATTCTCGACGCATATGTAATTTGAATGCAACAAAAGATTTTCGATTTACTTATTAAAAATGTGTTCGGAAAACAAGCTGGAGAGTTAGTTAGTTTTTTAGTTGGAAAGAAAGATGTCAATGAATTTTTAATCGCAAAAAAGCTTGCTTTAACTCCAAATCAAGTAAGGAACATTTTATATAAATTCTCACATTTAGGTTTTACTTCTTTTATAAAGAAAAAAGACAGAAGAAAAGGATGGTATACTTATTTTTGGGCTATTGATATTATCAAATTGCTGGATTATATTAAGAAAGAATTAGAAAAAGAAATCACGGAGTTCGAGGAGAAATTAAAGAGCAGAGAAAATAAGAGGTTTTATATATGCCCTAATTGTAAAGTTGAGGTTTCGGAAGAGAGTGCGTTGTTGTGTAATTTTACATGTCCGGAATGTGGAAATATTTATGAATTAAGTTATGGAGAAAAGGCAACTAATGAGTTAAAAAACAGGTTAAGAATTTTGACACAACAGCTTTCTATAGTAAATGAAGAGTTAAGTAAGTTTGAGGAGGAAAAGAGAAAGAAAGAGGAGAGAAGAAGAAAAAAAGAAGAAAAAATGAAAAAGAAAGCAAAAAAAATGAAAAAAGTTCAATGTAAGAAGAGAGTAAAATCCAAAAAAACAAAAAAGAAAAACAAAAAAATCGAGAAAAAAACAAAAAAGAAGAAAAAAAGATGAGAGCATTTAGAAAAAAAACTTTTTATAGTACTACAAATAAAATAATTTTAACAAATATCTTAATTTTTATCGTTTTTACTTTTCTTTTAATCATAAATGAGAAAGTTATAGATTATTTTGCTGTTAAACCCGCAAACATTTTTGAAGGAAAAATGATGTGGACAATTTTTACAAGTATGTTTTTACATGCAAACTTAAGTCATTTGTTTGTTAATATGGTCTCTTTGTTTTTTATTGGGAATTTTGTTGAGAAGTTGATAGGGAAAAAGAGAATGTTATTGTTCTATTTATTAAGCGGAATTATAGCGAGTTTATTCTTTGTTTTTCTTTCCCTAATTTTTAAATCAGAGTATAATGTCTATGCTGTTGGAGCGAGTGGTGCAATATTTGCTTTAGCAAGTATGTTAATGGTGATTGTTCCAAAACTACCTGTTTTTGTTTTTTTTATAATACCGATGCCTTTGTGGGGGGCTATGCTTTTTTTGTTATTCGGACTTTGGATTATAAGTTATTTTGCCGGTTTGCCGATTGGAAACACTGCACATTTTGGAGGTTTTGTAACAGGATTGATTTATGGTATCTATTTAAGAATTAAATATAACAGAAAAGTTAAAATATTAAATTTGTATCTAACAAGAGCAAGGGCTTTTAGTTAATTTAAATTAAATAAAAAATCAAATAAAAATCAAAAATGAAAGAGACAAATAAGCAGATAGACAGGATAAAAAGAAAAATAAAAATTGCAATAAAAGAAGATATATTAAAATATAAAAATTTTTTGAAATTTATCTCTGAATCAAGAGTTTTTATTTTTATTGTCCTTTCTTTTTTTGTTTTTTCAATGATTGTTGGCTTTATTTATCCTGAAATGTGTCAAGACTTTTTGTTAAAATTAATTAAGGAAATACTAGAGAAAACACAAGACCTAAATTTCCCACAGTTACTTTCGTTTATAATTTATAATAATTTAAAAACTTCTTTACTTGGGATATTACTCGGTTTATTTTTTGGTATTTTTCCTATATTTCTTGCTGCGTTAAATGGATATTTGTTAGGATTTGTTTTTAGTGAGATTTACAAAGACAACAAAATTAGTGAAGCATGGAGAATTCTACCTCACGGAATTTTTGAATTGCCTGCTTTTTTACTATCGCTTGGACTTGGTTTAATGTTGGGCTATACACTCTTTTTTAAAAGTCATAGATTTAGATATAATTTTTTAATGACTTTAAAAATTTTTATTTATATTATTTTGCCTTTATTGTTAATAGCGGGGATAATTGAAACTAGTTTGATTTTTTTATTAAAATAATAACTTCATTATGAATTGAAGTATCTTTTTTAATAAAAAGGCGAGTTATGGATTAATACAACGCGGGTTTATTCGTTAAAAAAATATTTATCTACGAACAAAATTACCTGATATAATTTTTTATCGGCAGTCTTATTCAAAACCATTTATTTAAGCGAGTTTGTTTGCCGAATTCTTTGATAAGCCATGACTTTTCTTGGAACAAAGAAATTGGAAGACGCATTCTTGTTTGGGCAGCTTGGAAGGCTTGTTGAATTGTTTGAAATTTTTCCGGTTTTTTTGAAAATGCTGAACGGCTTGCTTCTCTTAAAATTCCTACGCCACAAGGCGCATAATATTCTGGACGACATTCTCGCATAACAAGACACGCAGCTTGTTTTTTAATTTTGTTTAAATACTCCGCAAGAGCAAGACGATTTGCATAATATGCTCCTGTTACATTGCTTGCGTATTCTTTTCTGCCTCCAAAGTTTTCATAGTCTTGCGCGATATATAATTTTGCATGTAGGTTTGGATTCCAAACAGAGCCAGGCATTTTTGCTTCAAGAACCTCGAATGAAAATTTGTCTGGCAAAAGTAAGAATTCGTAATGATTTCCTAAATAATCTGAATTGAACAAAAGAAATTCTGAAATTTCTGGGAAAAGACGAATTTTATCAAGTAAAATTTTGCTGATTGTATCGTCTGTTGCAGTTATTGCCCATCTTGTAGGAACAAGTTTTCTATTAAAACCAAGACCAAGTAAGCCTGCAGAAAGAACTTTTATTATGTTGCTTATTTGAATATTTGAATTGTATAGTTCTTGAATTGCTACTTCTGCTTTAACATCAGTATCATTCACGAGATAATCTACCTTTTTTTCTACTTTTGGATTACTTTCAAGTCTGATTTTTTTTAAAGGTGCG
>JAWAAV010000064.1:2809-3748 GCA_038884935.1 Candidatus Pacearchaeota archaeon | reverse complement strand
TTGGAGAGGAAAAAAAGTTTTAGTTACAGGTGGAGCAGGTTTTATTGGAAGCCACGTGGTTGAAAAATTAGTTGCGCGGGGAGCAAAAGTTTCAGTAATGGATAATCTTATTAGCGGGAATTTGAAAAACTTGGAAAAAGTAAAAAATGAGGTCACCTTTATTAAAAATGATTGCACAATTTTATCGGAAGCAGAAAAAGCCTGTAGAGGGCAAGACATAATTATGAATTTAGCCGCCAAGGTAGGGGGAATAGAATACAACCGGACACATCAGGCGACTATGTTTAGAGATAATCTTTCTATAGAAACAACCATGATAGAAGCGGCAAGAAAAGCAAAAGTAGGCAGATTTTTAGTTGTTTCTTCCGCTTGTGTTTATCCTCGTGACTGCTCTATTCCAACGCCCGAATCTGAAGGATTTCTGGATGAACCCGAGCCTACAAACGAAGGCTATGGTTGGGCAAAAAGAATGGGTGAAAAGATTGGAGAATATTATGCAGAGGAATTTGGAATGAAAGTTGGAATAGTACGGCCCTACAACTGTTATGGTCCACGTGACCATTTTGAACCCGGAAAATCTCATGTGATACCCGCGCTTATTAAAAGAGTTTTTGACAGAGAAGACCCTGTAAGGGTGTGGGGTAGCGGGAATCAGACGAGAGCGTTTTTGTACGTTGAAGATTTGGCAGAAGGGATGATTCTGGCCATAGAAAAATATCCCAAACCCGATCCTGTTAATTTGGGAACGGACGAGGAAATATCTATAAAGGATTTGATAAAAAAGATAATCGACCTAAGTGGAATTGATACAAACGTTGAGTTTGACACTTCAAAACCCGACGGAAGTCCAAGAAGAAACAGCGACAATAAAAAAGCAATAGCAAAAATTGGTTTTAAGCCTCAAGTTTTATTAGAAGATGGTTTAAAAAACACAATTAA
>JAWAAV010000064.1:0-2799 GCA_038884935.1 Candidatus Pacearchaeota archaeon | reverse complement strand
GCTATGAACCTCAAAAATTCCACCTTTGTTATTGTAACTCACGTTTATGCAACCGGACCTGCTTTTAGGCTGGAAGAATACCTACAAAACAAAGTAAAAAAACTGGTTTTTATCGGACACCCCTTTTTCTATGCCAAAGATACCTGTTCTTTTTTAAGAGTGTATAAGAAAGGTAGACTGGTTAAGGAAAATAAATTTATTGAGTGGAAGGGGCCGGAAATTACTTTTTATTTTAAAGACATTTTTTTAACGCTGTGGTGGATGTTAAGATTTACCCCAAAAGTTGATTATTTTATCGGCGTTGACAACTTAAACGTTTTTAGCGGATTTATTTTAAGATTAACCGGTAGAGTAAGACATCTGGTTTTTTATACCATAGATTACGTCCCAAATCGGTTTGAAAACAAAGTTTTAAATTCAATTTACCATTTCTTGGATAGATTGGCGGTTAGAAAAAGCGATAAGGTCTGGAATTTATCTCCGATAATGGTTAAAGAAAGAGAAAAAAGAGGCGTTGATAAAAAATTTAGAACTAAGCAAATAGTTGTGCCTATCGGAACCTCACCGGTAAAATTAACTAAGATTAATAGAGACAGGTATCAAATAGTTCACATGGGTCATTTATTGGAAAAACAGGGAGTAGAAAAGCTTATTGAAGTAATGAAGCATGTTATAGTAAAAGTTCCAAAAGCTCATCTTCTCGTTGTGGGTGGTGGTCCTCTGGAGGACAAATTAAAAAAAGATGTTATCAGTCTTAAATTACAAAAATATGTTAAATTTACAGGTTTTGTTAAAGATTTTTCCGAAGTAGAAAAAATGCTTCAAGCGTCAGCAATAGCAGTTGCTCCTTATTTGAATAGCAAAGATACTTATACAAGATATACAGACCCCGGTAAACCTAAAGATTATTTGGCTAATGGATTGCCTGTTGTTATAACAAAGGTTCCTCAAGTAGCATACGAAATAGAAAAAAATAAATGCGGAATTGCGATTAAAGATAATAAAAAAGAGCTAACTCAAGCACTTATTACTTTATTAACTAACGACGAAATGTTAAAAGAATTTAGGAAAAATGCTGTAAAAATGGCAAAAAAATACACATGGGATAAGATTTTCGATAAAGCTCTAAGGCAAACTTTATGAAAAAATTGGTGTCTGTGATTATTGTTAATTGGAATGGAAAGAATTTTCTTAGAGAGTGTTTAACTTCGCTTTACAGTCAAAACTATAAAAACATAGAAGTTATTTTTGTGGATAATAATTCTAATGACGGTTCTGTTGAATACATGAAGAAAAACTTTCCTAAAACAAAGATAATAGTAAACAAAGAAAACTTAGGGTTTGCGGAGGGAAATAATATTGGATATAGACACTCAGCGGGTGATTATATTTTATTTCTGAATAATGATACGAGGGTTACTAAGAATTTTTTAACCGAGTTGATAGAAGTATTGGAAAGCGACAAAAAAATAGGGGGAGCACAAAGCAAAATTTTATTAATGGACGATCCTGCAAGACTTGATTCAGTAGGTGCATTTTTAACAAATACAGGATTTCTCTATCACTATGGAATAACCAAAAGAGATTCTTCTAAATACAACAAACAAATAGATATTTATTCGGCGAAAGGAGCCTGTATGATGTTTAAAAGGGAAGTTTTAGAAAAAATAAAAGTTGAAGGAGAAATTTTTGACAGCCGCTATTTTGTCTATTTTGAAGAAACCGATATGTGTCATAGAGTTTGGCTCGCCGGATATAAAATAGTCTTTTCGCCAAAATCTGTGATATACCACAAAATGGGAGGAACTAGTGGGAATCTTGATAACTCATTTGTACAATATCATTCTTTCAAAAATAGAATAAATTCCTACATTAAAAATTTGGCTTTAATTAGTCTTCTCAAAATTTTACCTTTACATATTCTAATGTGTGAAGCTTTTGCAGTTTTTTCTCTATTTAGACTTAAACTTCAATTATTTTTTTCAATTCAAAAAGCAATAATTTGGAACCTTATGACATTAAACAAAACTTTGGCCAAAAGAAAAAAAATTCAAGAACATATAAGAAAACTAAATGATAAAGAATTCTTTCATATGATCAAAAAAAATGTTAGGATAACCTATTACTATAATTTATTTAGCGGCTTGAGAAATTATGAAGAATAAACAATTAATAAGTATTGTAATTCTTATCGGGCCGAATAGAGGTAAGGAATTATTTAAAGCTATACGCTCGGTTTTAAATTCAACGTATAAAAATTATGAATTGATTCTAGTGGATAACAGTTCTAATTTAGAATTAAAGAATGAGATATTAAATAAATTCTCAAGCGTTAAATTATATACAATGCCATTTAACACAGGGATGGTAGGTTATAGCATAGGATTTGCAAATGTAAAAGGAAAATATATTTTAGCACTTGATGATGATTGTACGATTGAAAAAAATACGCTAGAAAAAATAGTTCTTGCTTTTAATAATCTACCTCAAAAAGTTGGAATAATCGCAACTAATGTTTATAATCCAATAAGAAAATACTTTTATTACAGTAAATATGTACGAGAAAACACCCGAACGATCTATACTTTTCCCGGAGGAGCTTCTGCTTTCAAAAAAGAGATTTTTGACAAGATAGGTTATTATGATAATGATTTCTTCTGCTGGCTACATGAAGATGATCTAGCTATTAGACTAATTAACAGTGGGTACGAAATCTATTTTGATAAAAACATAATAATTAATCATCATGATTCAGAGGAGTATAGGAAAATCAGAAAAAATAAATTCGTTTTAACCTTC
>JAWAAV010000063.1:0-3779 GCA_038884935.1 Candidatus Pacearchaeota archaeon | reverse complement strand
GTTGAAAATGCATTGAAGGAGAAGTTCAGGAGATGAAATGCTCGCAATTACTGAACGAAGCACGAACCTATTTTGAACGAAATCCTGACTAACTTGTGCGTCGCCTTCGGCGACGCACACCCACCCACCACCCAAAACTGGCAGGCGGACAAAAATTCCTTCCCCCAGACCCCCCTTCCTTTTTGCCCGCCTGCATTGCCCGCTTCGCGGGCGAGCCGCCGCAAATTTTATTTCTTTCTTACAACTACTTTCTTACCTTGAATCAATCTTATATTCTTTTCTTTCGCATATTCTTTTGCCGGGTTAGTAAATCCTTTTTTACTAACCACTTCGTTTATACCCTTACGGTGTAATTTAATCAGTATATCCCTGTCTACCGGACGCGACCATCTCTTAACTTCTCCTCTTCTTCCACCTTTTACATAATCAGGTGAACCTGGTCCGCCTCGTGGATATCCTCGCTGATAGGCTTTTGCTTTTTCGTAAGCATAACCTCTTTTTTTGTGATTTTTTCATAATTTTTATTTAGTATCAAAGAGTTTTAAAAATGACTGTATCTCTTGTTTATTGTTATTTTGTCTTCCATATTTACCGGTAAATTCTCCACTTTGTTTTCGTTCTTTAAATGTTTTAACTACAATATGCTTCGCAATTTCTTCTTGAACAAATTTTTCTTCATTTTTATAATTTTTTAATCTTTCTTCGGCAAATTTACAGTAATCTTCTGATATATCTATCCCAATAAAGTCATATCCTAATATTTTAGCAGCAACTAATGTGGTCCCACTTCCACAATAAGGATCTATTACCAGTCCTTTTTTCTTTTCATCCATCACAGAGTAAATGCATCTTACGGGCAACTCTAATGGGAAAGGAGCAGGGTGAGGATTGTTTTTTTCTGGAGGAAAACGCCAGATAGAAGTTAATAAAGCATGTTTTGGTTTTAATTCTTCCCCAATTAAATTATGTCCTTTTGGTTTATATAACCAATAAATTCTTTCTTCCACTTGCCAAAAACGCCAACCTCTTATATTAGCAGCAATCATCCTATCCCAAATTATCTCTTGTCTTATAATCCATTTAGTTTTTCTTAACCAATCCATTGGATGTAATAATTTCCCTCTTTCCCACCTAATTTTATGATTATAGAAAAAAGAACCGCCAGGTTTAGTTATCCTAAAAATTTCATCTAAAACATCAATCTGATTTTTTTGATATAACTCTTCAGGCAACTTGTCTGTTGCTCCACTATATTTAACATTAGTAACAAGCCATCCCTTTTTGTTTTCACCCTTGTTGTATGGAGGCGAAGTTACGCCAACGTCAACTATCTCATCTGGTAAGGATTTCAGAATAGCTAAAGCATCTTTGCAGATTATTTTGTTTAAATAATCTTTATTCATCTTTTACGTTTTTTAATAAAAATTCATAAAAACCATTAGCTATGTATTTTCTATATTTTGGTAATTCGTTTTTATTCAAAAGAAAAACAATTTTTAACTTTGGGCATCTAATAAAGTTTTTATAATCAAAGGTGGCGCTTCTCAAAAATTGTCCTTTAATGCTTTTGCTTCCTTTTAATTTAGCTTGCCATTTTTTAATCTGCATTTTTAAATTTTTCACAAAATCAGGACAATTAAATGGAAATTCAATTATATAAATAAGTTTTCCGTCAATAAAACCACTAACTAACATATTTAAATCTTTTTCCTTTGTGTCTTTTTCTAATCGTGTAGGCGTATAGTCGGTAAAATTTCCACCACCATTGAGTTTAGCTGGGGATGTTTTTCTTTCGCCTCTGGCATATTTTTCAAATTCTTCTGTATCTATATTTTTAGGTTTTGCTTCACATTTTATAGTTCTACCGGCGATAAAAGCATCTTGTCTAAAACCGTTATATCCTATTTTGCCTTGTTTATGTTGATATCCAGCCAATGAAACAGTAATGAATTCTCTTATGGTAGAGGAATTTTTATCATTTATATACATAGTTAATAAATCAACCAATATTCCGATAAGCGTATCTTTAGATTTTCCAATTAAATAACTGCTTAACTGTTGATGCGAACCCGTAGTATAAATTTTTATAATATTGGATAACTCTTGATTCATAGTATTTAGTATTTATTTCAACTCTTAATAATTTATTTTATTAAATCATCAATATTAAGACCTAAAGCGTCGGCAATTTTTTTGACGGTTCCAATCCTTGGGTCTGGCGTAGCTCCTGATTCAATTTTTGTAATAGTATGTAAAGTCACACCGGCAAGTTTTGATAACTTGTCTTGAGAGATACCTCTTTTTTTTCTAAATTTCTTTATATTTTTTGCAATTATTGAAATATTTTTTGACATTGTAGTAAAATTTTACTATACTTAATATACAGCAACAAAATTTTCATACTATAATTAGTATATGAAATTTCTAAATCAAAGTCAAATAATAAATTTTCTTAGCGGCTCGCCCGCTTCGCGGGCATAGTGAGCGGACAAAAAGGAAGGGGGTTTGGGGGGGAAGAAGTTTTGCCCGCTTGCTTGTATTTTGTCCTAAAAAATTTTAACAGCGGCGGAACAAAAGGTTATTATCTTAATGTTAACACAATAAAATAAATTCCTAAAACAGTATAAATTAATCCAAATATCCAGGGAATCAAAAGTTCAATATGCGAAAATGAATAATATTTTGATTTATCCTCTCCTCTACCTAAAATTTCCCACTCATATTTATACAACGAAAGAGGTAAAAATTTTTCAATTTCATGAATGACTTTAAATTTACCAGTATTAAGTTGTTTGTAAGAACGAATTAAAAACCAAAAAACAATGCAAATAATTATACCGACTATTGCAAGTAAAGCTTTTATCCAATTAACATTTTCGAAAATTTTAAACTGAAACGACAAACCAATAAGAGAAATTAAAGCAGTGTTTATTGTCAAAAAATAATTATTTGCTTGTTGTCTTCTATCGCTTGTTTTTTTCAATACTTTCTATATAAAGTTTATATTGTTCAAAAAGATGATCTTTATACTTATCACCATAATCTTTTTCACTTTTTGAGAATAAATCATCTAACATAAGTCATCTTTCACCATTTAATAATCGCTTTAAATTATCCCAAGTCCATTTATAAATTTTATCACTATCTTTTGCAGTTTTTGGTTTTACACAAGTTTTATCACTTCTGCCCCATAATAAAAAATATGGTTTACTTTCTTCTTGAGTGATCTTTAACTCTTCTTTAACTCTGCAGCGACACCACTTGCAGTATTAGTATATTCTCCGCAGATAACAATAACTTGGTCCACCCTCTTAATCTTCTGGCGTACTTTTTCTTTCCAATCTCCGGTTAATTCCTCTTTTACAGACATATCAGTAATTTCAAATGGACTATTCTCGTTTTTTGCTTGACCAACAAGTAGATTTTTTAAATCTACATCGTGATCGTAGTCAAAACTAATAAATACCCTGACCTTTTGACTTGATTTGTAAAAATAATCGTAATAACTCATATTAGTATAATTTGAAAATTATTAATTTTTGCTTCTTCCCGTAAAATTCTTAAGACCTCTTTCTGAGAAAAAGAAAGACGATTTTCATTAAAATGATTTTCGACCGTTAATTTTAATACTGCTATTGAATTGTATAAACCTCCAAATCTCGACAAAGAAGCGGCTTATATTTTATTCCTTTTATTTTAGCTGATAGGTCCATATTTTCCTGGTTTTCGATAAATTATTTCTAATTTGTCATCTTTATCTGCAAGTAAATCTGCCTGTT
>JAWAAV010000062.1:0-3791 GCA_038884935.1 Candidatus Pacearchaeota archaeon | reverse complement strand
AGTAGGACTTTTGAAGAAGGAACGAAAACAGGGTGGAAAGATGGGATTCAGGCTATTTTAACTTTAATTTATTGGAGATTTTTTAGTTAATTATTTATTCTCTGTTCTTTAAAAACAAACTTCCAATAAGCATTAATAAATTGCTTAAGCATAACGCAATTACAAATCTGAATAAGCTTTGATTCAATAAAGCTAACATCAATATTTCAATTATGACAAATATAAACATCCACTCGCTTTTCTTAACCTCTCCTTTTGAAAGCTTGTACATTATATTTAGGTTTGAAAGAGAAAGAAAGCTAAAAGCCAAGCCAGTATAAACTAACAAGCCAGAAATTTCAGCATATTTACTTCCAAAAAGAATTCTAACAAAAAGTTCCGGAATTATTGTAAAAATTACAAGAGCTGTAGCAATAGATATAACTGTTAATACAAGCGCTTTTTTTAAGACAATTATTCTGTCTTTTTTTATTTTTTTTTCAGAAGATATGGGAAACATCGCTTTTGCAATACCTGTTGTTCCAAAAAAAATCATTTTTCCTATAATAGAAGCAACAGCATATTTACCAACAATATCCAAAGGAAAAAATCTTTTTGCAAGAATAGTGTCTATACTAAGCATTGACATAATAATAAGGAATAACATAAAAGACGACCAACTATAAGAATAAATTCCTTCGACTTTCGCATTTTTTCTTTTTTCAATAATTATATCTTTGATAAAGTAGAGACTTACTAAAAAGCCAAAAGCCGCAGATAAGATAATTCCAGATATTGCTCCGTAAACATCGTTAATTAAATAGACAAGTAATACTCCCAAAATAATTTTAAGTGTTGCTTCTAGATTAAGGCTTAAACCTAGACTTTTAAATCTTTTATTGCCTTGTAAAACTCCTCTTAAAACCGGGTTTATAAAAAAACTAAATAATAAAAAACCGGTTAAAACTAACAAAGTAAATCTAATCTTTAGAAAATAAGATAAAAATAAAGCAATTGGAATAAAAACCAAATAAATAATAAAAGAAAAATAAACTGCCTTTTTTATACCTCTTAAAATCAGATCTTTTATTCTTCCTTTATTATTAGCGAATTTAGTTGTATACATAGAAAAAGTTGTGCTTATAGCCTCACTCGGAACATTAAACACATAAGTTACAGAAATCAAAACCATTAAAATTCCATAGTTCTCTACACTTAGTATTCTTGCCATAACAAAATGAAAAAAATAATTAAGAAAATTAAACAGATTAATCATAATAAAAAGAATAAAGCCACTACGAATTAACTCATCTTCCCACAACTTCCAGATTTTTTTTAGCATTTTAGAAAATTGCTGCTCTAAATATAAGCAATCCGATAATAATAATTAAAATCTGGAATGAGTTTATCAGATAAACAACTCTTTTTTCTGTTGCCCTAATTCCTATTTTATTTAAGAAATATATTGAAAAATGAGTTATTCCATAAATTTTATCATAAAGTAAATCAAGTTCGTTATTTTTATTCGGTTTTCCGAAAGATTGTTTTCTCAATTTTCCGCGCGATTTTAATATTGTTTCAATAATGTACGGGATAAAAAAGAAGACTGCTATTTTTTCAATATTGCCTAAAATAGCAATACAAGCAATCAGCCCTCCTATAGAATAAGTTATCGAGTTACCAGGGAAAACTTTAGCAGGAAATTTATTAAAAATTAAGAAAGCCAAAAGACAAGCAATCATCATTAAACATATTAAAGAAAGCCACGAGTTGCCTGTAAAATAAGTTGTAATACCGAGTCCAGCAAGTATTATTATCCCTTGACTTGCTTCTAAGCCATTAAACCCCGCTAGAAAATTATAAGTTGTTGCTGCTCCTGTTATGCCTAATGGTATGAGAAATAAAGGATAAAAAAGACCGAGTTCAATTTCCCCAATAAGCGGAAATGCCATTTTAGAAACTCCTGCATTTACAACAATTAAAGGAATAGATGCAAACACACAAGTAACAAGTCTGAATTTCTTACTTAACCCGCCACGATGCCAACCCAGTAAGTCATCTATAAGTCCGGTTCCAGCAAGTAATAAGATTGTTGTAGTAAGCGAAAAAATTTCAACAACTTTCTCTACACTTTTAAAGTAAAAAGTTTTTATTGCAATATAAACTAACACAGAAAGAATAAACCCTGTTACAACAACTAAACCGCCAGAACCAGCAACTTTTGGTTTTTTGAACTTATTCATATCTTCCCAAACAAGCCCTATTCTCCAAGCTTTTTTAATCCAGAACGGTAAGAGGCCTAAAGTAAGAAAAAAGCCTATTAATAATGGAATTAAGAGTATTACATTCATTTTCTTTCTTAATTAATAAAGTTTAACCATTTAAAAAACCTTTTTTGCCAGAAAAATAAGAAAAACATTTTTATTAATATATAATTTATTATACATTATCTAACATGTTTCAAAATAAATAACAAGAAATTTATTAATTATGTTATTTAATAAAAATTATAAACTTACTATTTAATTACCTTAATAATAACCCGGTTTAGCTAATGCGAGATCTTGATTAGGATAATTAGTTTTAAGATATTCCGGATTCGCCTTTATATCTTTTGGATAGTTAATTTTCCATATTTTTATTGGGCCTCTTATCTCTCCATAAACCACAAAATCTCTTACATCTATTCCTTGAGCCTTTAATAATTGAACAATATAATCATCTTCCACATGTACTAGTTCAAAATTTTCTGTCTGGTTAAATAAATAAAGTCTTGCAAAATTTGTTTTCTTTACTCTTAAACTTATAAAAATTCCTGCACCCTTTTTATCTAAACTAGCTCCCGAAGAATCTACTCTAGGTATAATAAAGAAACAACCATCATATCCTTTTTTCTCAAATTCGTAATTTTTGTTTTCATAATAAACACAATTTAAAGGCACCCACTCTCTTTTTCCTTGATAATAAAACATTACTTCTGCTCCCACAATTTCTTGCTCTTTTATTTTAATTTTGATTAAAGGAACAAAAGCTCTTCTTCCAGGAAAAAAGTTTTCTGAATCATTTTTTTTCAAAACAAAATCTTCGTCTAATAAAAATCCTCCTTCGTAATAAAATTCTGTTTCGTTTCTTAATTCTTTTGTCATTTTTTCATTTAATAAGAAAGTTGTCATCCAACTATACCTATCATAATTTTCATCGCTTCCAATACTCGCATATGCAGGATATTTGCCTATATCTGTTGGATCTATTAAAAGGTAAGAAGCATTGTGAGTATATAAAAATTCTAAAGCTTCTTCTTCAGAATGTCCTGTCAAAACATGCCTTCCAAGTAAATGGTCCCAGTATACAATAGCATTCCCCCCATCTAAAACAGTGGGTCTATTCCCTATACTTTGTATCCAATAACCATAATCCCACCAATGACTAAAAACTGCATTTTCTGGAGTATTATTTCTTACCCACGCCATTGCTTTTTGCCATTGTTGATTATAAATACTCGGAGCATAGTTCTGAGCTGTAGCATATGTTATCTGATAAAATTTAAATCCTGCTAAAATCATAAAAAAACTTACACTGGCAAATAATACAAGCCACATATTTTTTGAGTCTTTCTTTTCACTAAACTTAATTAAAATTTCAAATGGAACAAAGGCAGCAATTATGCTAGACGGCGGAACTAAAACCATTACGAGCCTTATAGCACTTCTTGCTCCTATAACTGCTACAAAAAATAACGAAAATATAAAAAGATAATTTAAGTTAGATTCCTTTAACAAATTTTCTTCTTTTTTCTTTTCATATAAATAATT
>JAWAAV010000061.1:0-3831 GCA_038884935.1 Candidatus Pacearchaeota archaeon | reverse complement strand
AACCCTCCTAGAGCTGTCACAAACTTGCGTGTTGTAATGAGAACAGCGACATCTTTAATGTGGGAATGGACAAATCCTACAGACTATGATTTCTTAGAATGTAGAATAAACATAACACAAGGCAACACTATCTTAAAGAATAATGAAAGGACAACTAAAAATTATTACCTAATAGAAAATCTAAAACCAAACACAGAATACACTATAAAAGTCTGGACAGTAGACACTTCTAACCATGAGAATACTAATAATGTTCAAAATACAACAAGAACATGCGCTCTAGCATGTAATGCTGGAAAATGTTGGGAGTATTGCTAAAATGAAAAGACAAATAAAAAAATCATGGAAAACTAGAATAGCAGAATTAGCTTTGCCTATACTTTGGGCAATCTTGCCAGGCTGTAAAGGTCATGTAGAAGTAGGAATATCAAGTAACGATCCTTATGGAAGCAAGTATGTAGAATATAATCCTTCAAGAGGGGGGGAAGTAGTAGTAGGAATAAAGGAAGGAGAGACAGGATTGGGCCTCGAAGCAGGTTTAAATGTTTCCTCTTCACATGCTTACACTAACGGAACTTATATAGATAATAAAGATTTTATGTATGATATAAGAGCAAGTTATACAAAAAAATCAGGAATTTTAAGTGTTAAACCATATGTATCAGGCGGAAATATGTGGACAGTATCTGAAATAAATATTCCTAACTTAGGTATCCGTGAAACTCAACAAAGTAACACTTCTTATGCAGGAATTGGTTGTGATATTGGAGTTAAAATAACTAATAAAGGAGAAATTTACGCAGGAGCAGAACACGACTGGCTTGGTATAGGCGAAGATAGTGAGAATGTAAATGGCATATGGAGATACAAACTTGGTTGGAGACAAACATTCTAATCTTTTATTTCTTTAATTTAGATAATTTTATAAAAAACTTCTATATTGATATTATAAATTTAATAAATTATAAATATCCTTTTCTGCAATTAAATTTATGCAAAGCCCAAACATTAACGAAATTCTGAAATACCTTAAAGACATAAAGCCGCGGGAATATCAAGAAAAAATATTTCAAACATGTAGAGAAAAAAACACCCTCGTTATATTACCCACTGGTTTGGGTAAAACTCTTATTGCCCTACTTCTTGTAATAGAAAGACAACTAAAATTTCCTGATAATAAAATACTATTTCTTGCTCCGACACGCCCGCTCGCAGAACAACATCTCAATTATTTTAAAAAACATTTGCCAGAAATTTTCTGCCAACTAGAGTTATTTACGGGCAAAACTCCTGCAGAAAAACGTCAAGAGTTATGGCAAAATGCAGATGTAATTTTTTCTACCCCGCAATGTATTTCTAATGATTTAAAAAATAACCTCTATAATTTAAATGATGTTAGTTTATTAATCGAAGACGAATGTCATCGTTGTATAAAAAATTATTCCTACACTTATGTTGCCCAAAAATATAAAGAGCAAGCAACTAATCAAAGAATTTTAGGTTTAACAGCAAGCCCGGGTCACGACAAAAATAACATAAATCAAATTTGTAAAAATCTAGACATAGAAGCAGTTGAAATCAGAACACGAAAAAGTCTGGACGTAATGCAGTATTTAAAAGAATTAAATTTTAATATTGTTAAACTAGATTTTCCTGAAGAATTTAAAAAAATTCATGAATTAATAAAGATTCCTTTTAACAAAAAAATCGAAGAACTCAAAAATAGAAATCTCTTATTCGGACCTGTAAATAAAATTACTTTGTTGGAATGCCAACATAGAATAATGAAAGCCATTGCTTCCGGCAACAAACATTTTAATCTCTTACTCGGCGCAAGCGCATGCGCTCAAGCATTAAAATTACAACATGCACTTGAATTATTAGAAACCCAAACACTTTATTCTTTAGATTCTTACATCAGCGGTTTATTAAAACAAGCAGATTCAAATAAAAGTAAAGCAGTACGAAATCTTGTAAAACAGCCAGAGTTTGTACAAGCAAGAACAAAGATAACAGACCTAATTTCTAAAGGGATAGAACACCCTAAACTATTTGCATTAAAAGAAATTGTATCAGATGAATTAAAATCTAACAAAAAAATTAGAATACTTGTCTTCGCGCAATTTCGTGATACATTAATTAAAATTTGTAAAGAATTAAACTCCATTAAAGATGTTAATGCTAAAGTTTTTGTTGGTCAAGCAAAAAAAGGAGAAGGTAAAAATCAATCTGGCTTAACACAAAAAGAACAACAACAAATTATTAAAGAATTCTCTCAAGGAAAAATCAATGTTCTCTGTGCGAGTTCTATAGGAGAAGAAGGCCTCGACATTCCAGAAGTCAATGCAGTAATTTTTTACGAGCCGGTGCCTTCTGCAATCAGAAAGATTCAGCGAGCTGGCAGAACAGCAAGACTTTCAAATGGCAAACTAATTATTCTTTTAACAAAAAATACTAGAGATGAAAGCCATCACTGGTCAGCTTTCCACAAAGAAAAAAAGATGTACAAAGCTTTAGAAAATATAAAAGATAATCTTGGCAATATTAACTCTGAAAAAAACCAAAAAAATCTGCAAGAGTTCAACACTAAAAATGTTTGAAAATATCTTTTCAAAATCAGAAAAACAATTAAAAAAAGAAAATAAAGAAAAGCCAAAAATAATTGCAGATATCCATGAAAAAAACTCTCTTATTATTTCCGAATTGGTGCAATTAGGAGCAAATGTAGAGAAGAGAAAACTTGAAGTTGGAGATTATGTAGTAAATGATGTGATAATTGAACGCAAGACTCTTCAAGATTTTTTGTCAAGTATGTTAAATAAAAGACTCCAATATCAATTAAGAAACATGCAAAACAATAAAAAATCTTTACTGATTATTGAAAACTTTGAGTCCGAACCAGAATTAAACATTAACCCAAACTGTATTAAAGGATTTATTATGTCAATTCTTCTTGAATACAAAATTCCAATTATCTTTACAAAAGATAGTAAAGAAACTGCAGACTACCTTTATTTACTAGCAAAAAAATCAAAATCTTCGTGCCAGAGTTTAAGAATAAAGATAAAAAATCTTAATAAAAAAGAAAAAATCCAGTATATATTAGAAGGCTTTCCAAGTATAGGGCCGATAACAGCAAAAAAACTTCTAAAGAAATTTGGCTCTCTTAAAAATATAATTAATGCAAACGAAAAAGATTTAGAAGAAATTGCCAAAGAAGCATTATCTCCTGAAGAAAGATATTTAAGATATGAGCTACAAAAAGAAATTAAAAAAACTTTTAAAAAATTAAACGAAGGATATTTCAAAATTTTACGACTTAAATATATAGAAGAATGGCCGGTAAAACTTATCGCCAAAAAACTTAAAAAAAGCGTCAAAGCAATTGAATCGAAACTAACAAGAGCAAGAATTAAATTCAAAAAAATATGGAAAAACAACCATTAAAAAAATCGCTGAAAAAAATAGCCAAATTTTCTTTTTTGATCCTTGTCAAAGAAATTTATTTTCTTTTAAGGAATTTAATCGGCTTGGTTTATCACCCCTTTTTGACCCTTAGAAGAATTAAAAAAAACAATGATAAATCTCAAATAATTTTAATTTTTCTCTCCCTTTTTGCTCCAAGCGGTTTTTTTCTTTTTTTAACCGGAGCCGGCGTTATCGCTTCAAAATTTATTTCTCTGCCGGCTAATAAATTATCTAAATTTATTTTTTTATCTTCTAATAATTTTAAAGCTGTGTCTTCAGGCGTTTCGGATGACGGAGCTATTTGATCAGATTGAAGCTCTCTTGCTTCGGCGGCTTTTCTTATCAATTCTGTTTTTCTGTCTT
>JAWAAV010000060.1:0-3840 GCA_038884935.1 Candidatus Pacearchaeota archaeon | reverse complement strand
ATCTGAGGTTGGTGGAATTCTCAACTTATACTTTCAATGATTAAGTTTGGAAAAAAGCCTTTTGAAAATATCTCTGTTCATGGGATGGTTTTAGATTTAGAGAAAAGGAAAATGTCTAAATCTTATGGAAATGTAGTGTCGCCTCAGGATGTTATTGAAAAATATTGCAGAGATTATATGAGACATTATTTCGCGAAAGTTTCAAGAGGTGAAGATCTCTCCTATAACGAAAAAGAATTTGTGGATATTGAAGCGTTTTTCAGAATATTCAGGAACATTAATAATTTTATTAATCAAACAGAAAAAGGCAAATCAAAAATGGAAATAGAAGATAAATGGATTTTATCAAAATTTAATTCTTTAATTAAAAAAGTAACAGAAAGTTATAACAATTATAGATTTTATGAAGTAATCCAGGAATTAGAGAAATTTTTGATTTTTGATTTAAGCAGAACTTACATAAAATTGATTAGAGAAAGGGCCGATGAAACTTACGAAATATTAAACGAAATTAGGATAGGTTTATTGAAAATTTTTGCTCCTATATGTCCGTTTGTAACAGAAAAAATTTGGCAAGAATTAAGAGAAAAGAAAATTGTTAAAGAAGAAAGTGTGCATTTATCTGAATGGCCAGAGTTGGACGAGAAAAAAATAGATAACCAACTTGAAAAAAGTTTTGAAAGAATTTTTGAAATTATAGAAAAAGGACTTGCTGAAAGAGATAAACTTAAGATTGGATTAAAATGGCCTTTGGCAAAAGCAGTTGTTTTTTCTAAAGAAATATTCGAAAAAGAATTCAAAAAAATAATTATGGGGCAGTTAAATGTTAAATCTTTAGAGTTTACCCCAAATGAGGAGTTAAAAATAGAATTTGACACTTCTATTACTCCTGAACTCGAGGCAGAAGGCTATGCAAGAGAGATTTCCCGATGGGTACAAGCAAAAAGAAAGAAAGAAGGGCTTGTTAAAAAAGATAAAATTGTCTTGAAAATCTCTGGAAAAAAAGAGTTTTTAGATAAAATTTCGGGACAAAAAGAGGCTATTAAAGAAAGAATAAATGCTAAAGAAGTTATTTTATCGACGGAAAAAATTAATGGAGAAATGTTGAAAATAAAAGATTATGAAGCAGAGATATTATTTAATAAGATATAATACAGTAAAGAAAGATTTAAATATCACTCAAACATAATAAAATAAGAAAATAAAATGATAGTGAAAGAAGAATTTTTGAGTAGGCTAAGAAAAATCTTTGATTTAAATTTGTATGAAGCAAAAGTATGGACTGCATTGTTATCGAGAGGAATTTCCACAGCTGGTGAACTAAGTAATATAAGCGATGTTCCAAGAAGCAGAACTTACGACATCCTCGAAAGCCTTGAAAAAAAAGGTTTTATTGTGATGAAGCTGGGAAAGCCCATAAAATTTGTAGCTTTAAAACCAGAAGAAGTAATTGAAAGAGTTAAGAAGAATTTAATAATAGAAGCTCAAGAGAAAAGCAAAAGACTCGAACAGCTTAAAAATGAAGATGTGATAAATGAATTAAGTAATTTGTTTACGCAAGGAATAAAATATATCGAGCCTAGTGACTTAAGCGGGAGTTTGAGAGGAAGGCAAAATATGTATAATCATCTAGATATGATGATTAGAAATGCTAGTAAGTCAGTAAATATTGTAACAACAGCAGAAGGTTTAAACAGAAAGCTAGAAGCTTTAATGCCTGCCTTGAAAAATGCGAGAAAAAGAGGAGTAAAGATTAGAATATCTGCCCCTATTAACTCAAGTAACGAGAAAATTGCAAAAGAACTAGGAAAAGTGGCTGAAATAAAGAATTTGCCTGATATAAAAGCAAGATTCGCAGTAGTAGATGGAAAAGAAGTAATGTTAATGTTATTAGATGACGAGAAAATACATCCTAATTACGATTCTGGAGTATGGCTTAACACAGAGTTTTTAGCGAGAGCATTAGAGCAAATGATGGATTCTGTAAAAAGAGGGAAGAGATAAATAAAGTAAGAGAGAATAAAAGATTGCAAGGGATTAATATAATAACAAAAAAAGTCTACTTAAAAATAAAAAGAGGGTGAAATATAAGAAGGGATATCTTAGTTATTTTTAGCTTTCTTAATTTTTATTAGTAACGAGAAGAAAATTCATCTGCCTATTAAAACAGAGATTTTGCTGAAATTCTAGATTTGATTTCCAATCAAAAAATTCTTTTTTATTCCTGTGATTTTTACATCTATGAATTTGCCAAAAAGATTTTCTTTTGAATTGATAAGAACTCGTTTATAATAAGGATTTCTTGCCCAAAATGCATGAGGTATTTTTGCTTTTTCGTTAACAAGAACTCTGCCTTGCCAACCTATCCATTTTGAATTATTTAGAAAAGATTTGTAAATTTGTTGTACTTTTTTAATTCTATTTTTAACAATCTCTCTAGGAATTTGTTTGAACTTTGAAGCGAGAGTCCCTTTCATTGGCCAGTATTTGCTTAAGTTCAAAACCTCGGGTTTAATTTTTTTTAATAAATTAAGAGTTTCTTTAAAATCTTTTTCTGTTTCTCCAGGAAATCCACTTATAATATCAGTTGAAATAGTTATATTTGGGATTTCTTTTCTAAACTCTTTTACTAAATATAAAAAATCTTTTTTTGTGTAAAGACGGTTCATTTTTTTTAAAATTTTATTTGAACCTGACTGGATAGGGATATGTAAAAATTTGTAAACTTTTTTGTGTTTAAAAATTTCAATTAATTCGTTCTTTATTTTTATTACATTGTTTGGATTCATCATTCCAAGTCTAAGGTAAAAATCATAGGGCAAAGCAATAATTTTTCTTAAAAGTTGGAGGAGTTTTTGTTTACCCAAATCAACTCCGTAAGAAGCATTATCCTGGCTTGTAAGCCAGATTTCTTTGCAGCCTTTTTTTAAATCTGACTTCACAGAAGCAATAATATCTTCTTCTGGAAAAGAGTAAAGCGAGCCTTTAGCGAGTTTTGTCGCACAGAAAGAACAATTTCCAAAACAACCTTCTGAAATTTGAGTAATCCCTATTACGGGATTTTTATGAATTTTTTCTATGCTTATCTTTATCTCTTTTTGTTCTCCAATATATGAAGAAAAAGAATTTAATAGTTTAGGTAAGTCTTTAATATGTTTAACACCAAGAAAGTAAATTTTATCTTGTTTAATTTCATTTTTTCTTATTTCGGACATACAGCCCGCAATTATTATGGGCTTGTTTAATTTTTGTAAATCTTGTATTCTCCTTCGTATTTTTGTTTCTGTTGGGCCTTTTACAATACAAGTATTGATTAAAATAACATCTGCTTTTTCGAAGCTATCGACTAATATATGATTATGTTTAATTGCAATTCCTTGCATTATTTCTGTGTTATTTTGATTGGCAGAACAACCATAAGTTTCAAAATAAAGTTTCATATCTTTTCCTAGAAAATAGTTTATAAATACGTTTCTGATTTTTAATTTATGACAATTTATATTGTTGAGCATTTAGAACAAACACTTTGGGACTGGTGTATTTATGAATATGAAAATATTTCAAAAATTGTCGGAAGGAAAAATCTATGGATTACAAATATAAAAAATAAAAAAGAAAGAAAGAAACTGGAAAGATTTGGAAAAGCATTTGAAGAAAGTGTTTCTAAAATGAGTTTGAAAAATATTTGTGTACTCGATCCTGAAGCTAATAAAACATTAGAGCCAAAAGAAGCAAAGAAATTTGAATATTTTATTTTTGGAGGGATACTTGGAGATTTTCCTCCTAAAAAAAGGACAAAAGCAGAATTGACCACTAAATTAAATAAAAGTACTAAAGTAA
>JAWAAV010000059.1:0-3972 GCA_038884935.1 Candidatus Pacearchaeota archaeon | reverse complement strand
CTTTTGTAAATCAGTGGTCCAATATCACTCTTCTCTCAAAGGCTTTGAATAGATGTTAATTTAGCCCATGAAATCAATCTAAACGTTAATTTTTAGCCTCAAAAATTGTAAATTTAGTAATTAGAGACCGAAAAGTATAAGTAGAGGTAGATAGCAACCGTTCGTATTTTTTTCTATCAAAGCTAAATTCTATCTAAGTATAATCATATAGGGAGATGGCTATATTCTGTGAAAATATAGTCATAAATCTCGTGAAAAGTAAGAAGTTATCCACATTTTAGAAAAAATTTAGTCCTATAATATTTTAAAGAAATATATCAAACTATATCATGTACTGATCTTATTATCTGTAAATTTAAGCACTCACCTCTCTCCCCTCTCTGACAGGAATGACAAAAATTATCAGGTCCAAGAGGTGAACAAAAGTAATGTAATAATTACAACTGCAGCAATCCACATATATTCCCAAAGAATCCCCTTAAAAAGCCTCTTCTCTATCCACGCTTGCGATAATCCGACTATATAATAAAAAAATCCCGTAAGAAATAAAGCCAAAACAGTTGGGGTTGAAGGCCAAAACCAGAGAATTGCGCTAATTTCAATCAAGCAAACTGCAAGACCCAAGACCCAGTAAAGATTAGCTAATATATTCCTATCAAGCGTATAAGTCCATAGTGAATGCGCAATTAGTAAAAAAGAATAAATAAAAAGAAGGGGTAAAAGCAGAAAAATATTAAGATGAAAAGAGAAAACTACATTTGAGAGAAAAAAAAATGAAAGAAGTGTTATAGCAAATGAAACTGTCCGGGCAGATGTAAGAAGCGCAATTGTGCGAATTGATGAAACTACGAAAATATTTTCGCTTAAAAAAAGCGAGTACAAGCCTAGAGCATATAAAGAAGTAGTAATGAGCCTTGTCAAAAATCGTGCTGGTACCAAAAAATAAAATAATCCAAATGCAAGACTGAAGAAAAACGGCAAAATAAATAATTGAGGTGAAAAATTATCTTTTAGATCTTTATAAAGGATAAGGAAAAGAACAATATCAGTGAGAAAAGCAAGTGAAAAAACAGTATAGACTCCTGATTTCCCCAGTAAATTTTGGCTTATGAATAAACCCAAAGATAAAAATAATACTCCAATGATAAATTTACGCCTTTTGCTGATAACTGGAAATAATTTTGAAAAATTTCTTCTATTTAGTCTTCTTCGATTTTTCGCCATTTTAACCTCAATGTCTTAAAATGAGTAAATATGTTATTCGCTTCTCAGTGATTGCATTATATCATCAGGTATATCAAAATTTGCATATACATTTTGGACGTCTTCTAATTCTTCTAGTTTGTCTACCAAGGAAATAACCCTCTTGGCTTGCTCAGGATCTTTAATTTCGACAAACGAGGTAGGATTCTTATCAAGCTGAGCATCTTGAATAATTAATCCTTTTTCGCTAAGGGAATTTTTTTTACTATACAGATCATTTGGTTTTGTATAGATCTCAACAACCTCGCCTGCCTCTTTAATATCCTCTACTCCTAAATCTGCCGCTATTCCAAATATTTCATCAAAACTCTTATTGTCCTTCTTTACAGTTATTAAACCTTGATCCTTGAACATCCAAGATACAGATCCCACATTTGCGAAGGTTCCCCCATTTTTTTCTATCAGATTTTTTATTTCTGAAGTTGTACGATTTCTATTATCTGTTGCCGCTCTTATTATCAAAGCTACTCCACCCGGAGCAAATCCTTCATAGATTACTTCTTCCAAGTCCCCTATTTCTTTCTTCTGCGCCCTCTGAATTGCTCTTTCAATATTTTCCTTGGGCATGTTGACTGACTTTGCTGCATCAATTGCAAGCCGGAGCCTGAAGTTTTGGGAGACATCAGTCACGCCTCCTCCCTGTCTTACGGCAATAGTAATTGCATTAGCAAGTTTTGTAAAAACAAGACCTCTTTTAACATCCGCTTTTTGCTTCTGCCTCTTAATTTGCGACCACTTTGAATGTCCTGACATAAATTAGCGTTTAGCATCAAAATTTCAGCGTTTAGTTTTAAAAACCATACGCTATGCGCTATCAACTAAATGCTATTATACCCTTACCCCATTGACTTTTGCAATAAATAATAGTAAAATTTTCGTCATCTTTTGTAATTAATTCCTCACATGGCATCACTTAAAGATCAAGCTATAAATACCGCTCTAAATGGGGACTGGGAAAAAGCCGTAGTTCTAAATAAGGCACTTATAAAAGAAAATCCAAATGATGTCGATGCTCTAAACAGACTTGCTTTTGCTTTGCATGTTCAAGGTAAAATTCAAGCTGCCAAAACCATTTATCAAAAGGTGCTTAAAATTGATAGCCTTAATTCTCTTGCTTTAAGAAATTTAAAAAAATTATCAGATACTAAAAAATTAAGCGAGAATTTCCCTTCAAATAATTTTTCTATCCAGACAGATAATTTATTTCTTGAAGAGCCAGGCAAAACCAAAATTATTGAACTTGTAAATGTCGCCCAGCCGAATGTGATTAATATGCTAAGAACCGGTCAAATTCTCGGAATTTCTGTTAGGCGCCTGAAAATATTTCTTCTCGCTGAGAATAAAATATTTGTCGGAATGCTTCCCGACGACATTAGCAAGAGATTAATTAAATTTATAAAAGCAGGAAATGAATACTGCGCATATGTTAAGTCAGCCAATAATAGACGTTTGGTAGTTTTTATAAAAGAAACAAAAAAATCAAGTAGATTTAAGGACCAATTTTCATTTCTTTCGGGAACTGATAAGGCTTTGGGACTTGATTCTTCAATTAAATCAAAGGTAGACAAAAGAAAATTTAAAGCATCGGATCCAAACAATGAAGATAGAGAGGAAAACTATGATTTAGAAGAGGAATCATGATCTTTGTGAAAAATTACTCTTCCCCGTCTTAAATCTTTTACTGCCTTCTTAATTTCTCTTTTGGCGCTTTGTTCACGAAGTGAAAAAACTGCCAAAATAACAGAAATTAAAAAAATTATTATAATTGTCCAAATAAACATTTTAAAAAAAATTTATTTAACACTAATAATGAATAATTTTATTATAATCTTTTCCAAGTCTGACAGTAATATCTCCTATAGCGTGCTGGTTTTCCTGAATAGGAAAGTGCAGAATTTCCCTTAACCTTTTCAAAGTATAAGTTTTTTCTTTTTTATAAAAGATCATAGATTTATCCTCTGCTTTTTGAGAGGTTGAAACAAGTATTACATTTCCACCTATATTTGTTATAAGCCTTGCAATTCTGCTTCCCAATCCAGATTCATCTGTCGAATTCACAATTTCGATACTTAATTTTTCCTGTGCAATTTTTTTTTCTTCAAAAATATCCGCAATCATCTCATCTCTTTCAGCTTCCCCCAATTTTGTAAATATGTTCTTCTCAACTATTTTTTCTTCACTCACTGAAGCCTTGAACAGTAAAAGTTTTATAATGTCAATTATATTAAGATCAGATTTTGTCGTTACTGTTCCAAAAACACTTTCCAAAAGAAGCTTTTTTATGTCTTTATTGAAATTATCATTGTTTGTTATAATATGCGCATCAAGAGGTATCTCAAGGAATTTATATATATCAAGCCCTCCTCTTTCACCTTGGATTCTTATAACTGAAATTATATTTTCTTCAGGAGAAAAAGACAAAACTTTTATATTCTTATTATCCCATACCAATACGTTGAACCTGTGATTGCCATCAAACCTGCTATCCCCTATTAGTAAAATAGTTTTATAGAGTAAAGATGCAAAAATAATAAATATAAGAATCCCAAAAAAAATAATGGCAAATTTTGTATTTTTGCCGGAGTCTTTTTTTCTCTTCATCTAGTAGTCTTTTTTCTTTTTGGAAATTATTTCAGGCATTGTAATCGTAGGAGAAAAAACTGAAGGATTAGAAATGGTTTTTTCTGGATCTTTTTTCTTTTTTTTTTT
>JAWAAV010000058.1:0-3978 GCA_038884935.1 Candidatus Pacearchaeota archaeon | reverse complement strand
ACAAAAAACACTAGTCGGAATTGTATTTAGTGTAGAGGGATGTGTTATAAATGACGAGTATTTTTATTTTTGTTTCACAATCACAGAAAACTCTATTTCTGGCGAAAATTCAAAAGATTTTTACAGATTTTATAAAATTAACCTAAATAACAAATCGGTTTTTCTATTGCAGCTCTCGCACTTCTTAAATATTCTTGCTCTATTTTTCTATACTTTTCCATTGCATCATGACTTACGCTTGCTTTGATTTTTTTCATTGCTTCTTCAAAATCTTCTTTAGAAACTTCTTTTGCATCTTTGTTTTTTCTTAATGCAATTAAGGCGGCTTCTCTACAAACAGCTTCTATATCTGCCCCAACATAGCCCTCTGTCTTACTTGCAAGCTCTTCTATCTTAACGTCTTTTGCAAGAGGCATATTTTTCGTATGTATCTTAAATATTTGTTCACGACCTTCTTTTGTTGGTGGAGATACCAATAAAATTTTATCAAATCTTCCTGGCCTTAAAATTGCAGGATCTAACATATCCGGGCGATTTGTTGCACCTACTACTATTACATTTTGAAGTTCTTCTAAACCATCCATTTCTGCGAGCATTTGATTTAGAACTTGATCTGTTACTCTTGAACCAGCTTCTAAGCCACGCCTGCTTGCTAGGCTGTCAATTTCGTCAAAGAAAATTATACACGGAGCAACCTGTCTTGCTCTTTCAAAGATTTTTCTTACTCCTTTTTCGCTTTCTCCAACCCACATCGATAATAATGAGGGACCCTTTACCTGTATGAAGTTTGCTTCGGACTCATTGGCTATAGCTTTTGCCAGCAGTGTTTTTCCTGTCCCTGGCGGACCGTAAAGCAATACTCCTTTTGGAGGTTTAATTCCCATTCTTGTAAAATTTTCTGGGAATTTTAGAGGCCATTCTATTGCTTCTCTTAATTCTTGTTTAACTCTATCAAGTCCTCCAACGTCTTCCCATTTTGTGTTAGGAGTTTCTACAAGAACTTCACGCATCGCACTGGGTCTAACATTTTTTAAAGCTTCCTGAAAATCTTTTTTCGTTACTTTTAACCCCTCAAGTAATTCTGCGGGCAGTTCTTCTTTATCTTCTAATTTGATTTTTGGCAAAATTTTTCTTAATACAGCCATTGCAGCTTCTTTGCATAAACTTGCAAGATCTGCACCGACAAAACCATGAGTTAAACTTGCAAGCTCTTCAAGTTTTACATCTTTTGCAAGAGGCATGTTTCTTGTGTGTATTTTTAATATCGAAATCCTGCCGTTTTTATCCGGTACATTAATGCTTATCTCACGATCAAATCTCCCTGGCCTTCTTAGTGCAGGGTCTATAGCATTTGGCCTATTTGTTGCACCTATAACAACAACTTTTCCCCTACTTTTAAGACCGTCCATTAAAGTTAAAAGTTGTGAAACAACCCGTCGTTCGACTTCACCATAACTTGCTTCTCTTTTAGGCGCAATTGCGTCTATTTCGTCTATAAATATAATGCTTGGAGAGCTTTTCTCTGCTTCATCAAATTTATCTCTTAAATTTTTTTCACTTTCTCCATAAAATTTACTCATAAGCTCCGGACCATTAATTAAAATAAAATTTGCTTCGGTTTCATTTGCAACTGCTTTTGCCAGCAGTGTTTTTCCTGTCCCTGGCGGACCGTAAAGCAATACTCCTTTTGGAGGTTCTATGCCAAGCTTTTCAAATATTTCTGGATGCTTTAGTGGGATTTCTACCATTTCTCTTATTTTTCTTAATTCTTCATTAAGCCCACCGATATCTTCGTAAGTTACTGCCGGAATTTTTTCCTCCGAAATTTCAATTGCTTTTGGGCTTAATACTAGTTCAGTGTTCTCAGTTATCACAACTGGTTGGTTTGGCATTGCCGAGACAATCATAAACCTCATTTGAGTGTTAACAAAACTTCTTATGCCAAAATCTTTAAAAGCATCAGCAAAAAAATCATTAAAGACATCGTCAAATTCCGACATCTCACGTCTTCTTCCACCTATAACAATTATATCCCCCTTTACAACAGCTCTTCCTAATAGCCCTCTTTTAAACATTTCTGGATCGCCTTGAACAGTTATCCCTTTTTGTGTCGGAGCTATTGTGATTTTTTTTGCTTCTTTTACATCTGCTTTTTTTACACTTACAACTTCACCTATACCGGTCTTTGCATTTTTTCTTATTATACCGTCAATTCTTATTATTTGTTGGCCCAAGTCTGCAGGATATGCCCTGTCAACTATCGCAACTGTTTCTTTTCCACCTTTAATAACTATAACATCTCCTCTTTTCAATTCAAGTCTTTTCATTGTTTCTGTGTCTATTCTCGCTATTCCTTTATAAGCATCGTCTTGCAAAGCTTCAACAACTTTAAGCTTAATTTCTTTTTCCATTTTTATTCTTCGTTATCAAACTTTTTAATTATTTTAGTTTTATTATTTTTTGGATTCATCGAATCGCTTACTTGCTTAATATGAAATATAGGTTTGTTGTTTTTTATAACTTTGTACTCTCTTGCTTTAATGACTCGAGATTTTACCGGTATATTTTCATTGTTTTCAAAACCGCCGAAAATCAAGTTTAATCTGTTCATATCCTGAAATGAGAGTTTTACAATATTATTAATCATTTTTTCTTGCTCTTTCATAAAATCTACTATCTCTTTTGGAATGCTTATAGCATAACTATTCCCTACCATTCTCATTTTTACAGCAAACTCTTTGTTTTTTAATCTCATAAATTCCTCATATTCTTTTTTGTCGAGAGGATGAATTATAGTTTCCTGACATTTTGGACATTCTAAAGCACGAAGATTAAAGCCATTCTTATAAATAAGTTTAGGCTTCATTTTTATTTCGCAGTTTTTGCAAAGTATAAGGTTGTCGAAAATATCTGTCATTTTTTTAATTATTTTAGTTTTATTTTTGAGGATGACCGACACTAGGTAATATAGAGCCGGGCGAAAGGAATTATCTTTTTTATCATATTGTGTATACCCTATGGTATACACAAAATATGTATATTTAAATGTTTCGGTTTTAAATTTTTGAAGAGTTTATTGATACCATTTTATAGGTAGCAGACTAATGCTGAATACTTAAAAAGTACAATTCATTATTAAACAAATGAAACTGAGCTTAATTATTCCAACTTATAATGAAAAAGAGAATATACAAAAACTTCTTACTAAAATAAACCAAGAATTCAAAAAGAACAACATAGATGGAGAAATTATTGTGGTTGACGATAATTCGCCCGACGGAACAGGGCAAATTCTAGAAAAACTAAAAAAACAATATAGAAATCTTAAAATAATTCACAGAAAAGGAAAGTTCGGTTTATCTTCAGCAGTTTTAGAAGGCTGGAAAATATCTAAAGGACGAATAATAGGAGTTATGGATGCTGATTTAAGTCATCCACCAGAAAAGATAAAAGAAATGTACAATTATATTAATAAAGGTAAAGCAGATTTTGTTATTGGAAGTAGATATATTAAGGGTGGGAAAATCGAAGGGTGGGGAATTTATAGAAAAGTTTTGTCTAGAGGAGCAACATTATTAGCAAAAATTTTTACAAATGTTAAAGATCCGATGAGCGGTTTTTTTATGATTGAAAAAAATATAGTAAAAACTAAAAAACTGAATCCTAAGGGCTTTAAAATTCTTTTAGAATTATTAATCAAAGCAAATTATAAAAAAATAAAAGAAATTCCAATAACTTTTGTTAATCGGACTAAAGGAAAAAGTAAAGCCGGAGTAAAAGAAATAATTTTTTATTTACAAAATTTGATAAGATACCTCCTATACAAAAATAACAACTTTTTAGAGTTCTTTAAATTTGGAATTGTTGGCTTAATTGGAACTTTCATTAATATAGGAATATTATATTTATTGACAGAAATATTTAGAATTTATTACATTATCTCTGCTGTTTTTTCTTTTATTGTTGCTTTAACTAATA